>JACNKI010000237.1 GCA_014382125.1 Bacteroidota bacterium
TGCTCAAAATCCTGGATTGCATTCAGGATGTTCTGAATGGGTCTGAATTCGTGACGAATGATCTCCCACTTCTCAGGATACTGGTCAAAGAGATGGATGATCCGCTTTTTATGCTTCCTGAGTGCATCTGTGATCGCGGGAGCTGAGATAGGGGTAGGGAACTCCTTGCCCACATTCACACTTGTCAGGGAAGTTCTCCTCTCTTTCAATCCCGTTGCAGCCAGTTCCAGGCGATCCAGCAACAGGTGGGTCTTTATATATCGCTGAGGTAATCCTTCCATAACTTCTGCAGAGACCTTTTCCTGTGGCTTTTCAGGGAATCGGATGTGATAGTCGGCCAACAGCACTTGTCTCGGAGCTGAAGCAGATGAAAGAGCTCCTGCAAAATCAATGGCCTCCCGCATCATATCCTCTAACTGATATAGTTCACCGGTGAAGTCGCGTAACCGTACCTTTGCAGAGTCTGTCAGTGAAGCGCTGATCCCAAGTTCACCAGCTACCTTATTGAGGTAGTGCCGGGCCATTTTCAATACATCCTGCCGCTCTTTCCCGGATATACGGTCTATCTTCTCCTTCAACCGGTCCCGATCGCCTACAATTGCTTGAATCTGGTCATTAAATGTGGTGGTCAACTGCTTCGTTGATGAGAAAACCTGATATAAAGTTTTGATGGAATTGGATAGAAGATATCCAACCATATTCTTATGCTGGGCAGACAAAGGTTCACTTACCTTATCAATTAAAAAGTTACTGAGGTTTTCATTAAAGTAAATGAAAAAAAGGTCAGTAAGTGTCGATTCCGGATAATGATACAATATCATTAAAACACTATTTTTCAGCTCACTAAAGATAGTTAACTGAACTTTTTCTTTAGATATGATTTCGAAAGGAATCCGGTCTTTTGAAAACCATTGATAGGGGAGAGAGTTCTCCTGAAGAGAGAGGAAGAAGGTGGAACCCGATTCAACCCGAATCTGATCGGTAGTATATCCCTGATCACTCTTTCTAAGAAGATAACCGGTTAAACCATCGTTATCTTGCTCAGAATGAACCAGAACCACCTGCTCAATCCCTGGAATCAACTCAGGAAAAAGCGAAAGTATCTGCATCGATATGCGATTCTGGATCATAATTAATTGGTTAATTAAGCAAATATATAACAAAAATTCAGCTTAAGCAAATTTAAGCTTAATTAAGTGCTTAATTTTACTTAATTATTGATTAAGTTATAATTATTAAGCTCAATTTTTTGTTTAACTTTCTTGTTTTCATTTAGTTGATACTTTAGTTTTACCGAATTATCAATGCAAAAGTTAATTTAAGCTATATTGAAATGAAAAACTTAAGCAAAACCACCCGAAATGCTGGTTATATTCGGATAATGCAGAAGAGGATTCAGTATTATGCTGAAAAGTATGATCCATACAAACAGTATGTCGGCCCTTTAGATAAACTCATTGAAGAAATTCCGGTGAAAAAGAGAAGCGAGAGACGATTAGCACTCATACAATCATTCTTTTTGAATATTTTCTAGCTGATTGTTGCATATAGCTTTCTGTTTTTCTATTTTTACCGAAACAAAACTTTTGCTTATGAGAACATTTGGAAAAATTATTCTTTGGCTGGTGATCGTAATTGTCGCGTTGACAATCATTGGCTATCTCTTGCCTCGCACTTATAAAGTGGAGAGGAGTATTATCATTGGTGCCGATAAGGCCCTGGTGTATAAATTAACATGCGATTTTCAAAAGTGGAATCTATGGTCACCCTGGACAAAAGAGGCTGATACTACAGCCTTGTTCGAAATGTCTGGAGGTCCATGTGAAGCTGGGACCATCTGGAAATGGGATGGTGAAGACTTCGGGAAAGGGGAAATGGTTATCAGTGAAGCTGTTCCCGGGAAGCTATTCTCGTATGACCTTTCATTCGACGAATGGAAGTACGAATCCAAGGGTTCGTTTCTCTATGAAGTGGTGAACGACTCAGTACTCGTTATCTGGACTATGGAAGGTGATCTTGGCTGGTGTCCGGTGTTCAGGTATATTGGCCTCTTTATGGATAATCAGATTGGATCCGATTTTGAAAGTGGTCTTGCAAAACTAAAGATAGTGGCCGAAGAACGCCACGGTTGGCCTCCTATATATGAAAAATATATGCCTGAGCAGATCGTATTGGTTATCAGAGACTCTGCCGGGCCTGATACATATGGACCGGTGATGAGTAAGGGGTATGGTGAACTGATGCATTTCATCCAGGCCAAACGATTGAAAATCAAAGGGCATCCATTTGCCATGTATGTATCATGGGATTCAGTTACTCAGTTCTCTGTATTCGACATGGGTATAGCTGTGGAATATGCAGATGGTGGGAAAGGACGTATTAAAGCGGAGATGACCCCCGGACAAAAAATCGTTATGGCCGACTATTTTGGACCCTATGATCAAACTGCCAGTGTCTATCATGCTCTCGAGAAATACATCTCACAGGGTGGACTGGAAATTATCGGAAATCCCTGGGAGATCTTTGTAACCGATCCTACCAATGAACCGGATACCGCAAAATGGAATACTCAAATCCTCTTTCCGGTTAAATAACCCGGTTTATCGAGTCTTACTAACAGGTTGTCCTTTTCTAATTTAAAGGACAACCTTTTTTTATATCTTGCGGCCGTTTTAATTAATACCACTGATGTTTATAACGTTTCTGCTTCTTGAATGGAAATCTACCAAACGTTCTTCAATATGGCAAAAAAACCTTGCCCTGAACCTGGTCATTGGCTTCTTTCTTTTTCTTGCCCTGCTCTATTTGTTATTACTCGGTTTTTTTATTGGGAAAATCATCCAGGAGGTCTATCCTGGTGAGGATCCGGTGATTATTTTTAACGGATTCCTGGTCTTCTATTTCTTTATCGATCTGTTTATCAGGTTTATGATGCAGTCATTGCCGGAGATCTCTCTCGATTCATTCCTTCATCTGCCCATCCGAAAATCTACCATTATTCACTATATGGTCGGGCGTACCATCCTGAATTTCTTAAACATGGCGCCCCTGTTCATCTTTATCCCGGTTCTCTTTACGCTGATTGCACCTGAAGCCGGCAACTTCCAGGCAACGTACTGGATGATCGCTTTGATCCTGCTAATTCTCGGAAATACCTTCCTGGCTACATATATCAAGCGGATGTTTGGAACCAAACCACTGATAGTACTGGTACTCGTGCTTATCATAGGTGCTCTTTTTGCTCTGGATAAAACGGGGGTATTCTCATTTGCTCAATTGTCAAGCCAGGCTTTTGGAGCAATCCTCAGGCAACCCTTATATCTCCTGATCCCCCTGGCCTGGACCATATTGACATACAGGCTTCATTATCAGTTTCTAAAAGCTCATCTGTATCCGGAAGAGGTGAAGATAAAAAAGCAACGAGAAGTGCACTCGTCAACAGAAAACAGGCTCCTCAAGTCCTTTGGGATTACAGGTACGATCATCATGCTCGAAATGAAACTTTACTGGCGTCATAAGCGAACAAGGACGATGGTTTATATGTTACCGCTATTCCTGGGGTATGGATTATTCTTCTACTTTCAACCGATGTACATGGAACGGGATTTCGTGATGCAATTTGTTGGCGTCTTTATGACAGGAGGGATGATGCTCAATTATACCAACTATGCATTCGGTTACGAAAGCAACTATTTTGATACTCTTCTGACCAAAAATATTGATTTTCAGCAATATATATGGGTTAAATTCATCATTGCGATCAGTATTGGCATCATCTGTTATGTCCTGACCATACCCTATCTCTTTTTTGGTTCTCGTGTCTTGTTTATCAATACAGCTATGTTCCTGTATAACATTGGAATCTTGTCTTACATCCTGCTCTATTTCGCTACATTCAATAAAAAACGAATGGACCTGAGCAAAAGTGCTGCATTCAACTACCAGGGGGTAGGAGCCAGTAACTGGCTAGCAATCATACCGGCATTCCTGTTGCCGGTGTTGATTCAGATACCTTTTCAGCAGATGGGAATTCCCAACATCGGACTGGTATTCGTCGGGTGTATGGGGATCCTGGGGCTAATCCTGCACAAACCTCTGCTAAACTTAATCTATAAAAACTTTACCACACGCAAATATATCATGGCCAGTGCATTTAGAGAAAGAACTTAAACTAACACTTCAATTTAAATTTCATGATTAATATTGATCATCTCACAAAAATATACGGTTCAACAACCGTCCTTGACATCGACCAAATGGAGATTCCGGCAGGAGAGAGTTTCGGTCTCGTTGGAAACAATGGGGCAGGTAAAACAACCATGTTCCGTTGTATACTGGATCTGATTAGACCGAATACCGGAACAGTCCAGTCAAGAGGGGCCAATGTGGCAAAGAGTGAGTCGTGGAAAGAGTATACCGGTTCATACCTGGATGATGGATTCTTAATTGACTTTTTAACACCCGAAGAATATTTCACCTTTGTGGCTGATATATACGGACTTACAGAGGGTGATATCGTTGCTTTTTTCGCAGATTTCGAAGAATTCTTCAGCAATGAG
>JACNKI010000117.1 GCA_014382125.1 Bacteroidota bacterium
ATTAAAAGTTACCAATATTCAGTTATTGGTGTACCCATTTTCGTAGTCACCTGGTTATTTAAACTCGGAAATTATGCATCAGATTAAAAATATCGCATTCATATTTACCATGCTGCTGTTATATGCCTGCATCAAACCCTATGATCCGCGAATTGATAGCAATTTGGCGAATAAGTATGTTGTAACTGGACTGATAACCGATACCGAAGGTTGGAAGGAGGTCGACGTTTCTCTCTCTTCCCCTATTGAATCTCCGGAGTATATTCCAGTTTCGGATTGCCAGGTAAAGATTCTGGATGATAAAGGCAATACTTTTTTGCTGGAAGAAAACAGGCCGGGGAAATACCAGGTATGGATGGGCCAGGAATATCTCATACCCGGCACCTCTTACCAGGTCAGGGTTACAACACCAGAAGGAGAAGAACTGGTGTCGGGATTCGATAAGATGTCACCTGGCCCTCCATTGGATTCTGTCTATTTCTTCATTGAAGATATTCCGACATCTAATCCTGAAATAGACCTGAGAATCATGCAATTTTACGTAAACCTCAATGCTGAAGGTGATTACAGTCAATATTACAAATGGGATATTGTAGAAACCTGGGAGTACCATACCACCCACTCGATCGAATATTATTATGACGGTACCCATCATAAAGTAGTTCCCCCGGATTCTTCCATAAAGATTTGCTGGATCACCAGACTGGTCAAAGATGTCTTTACCGTTTCCACGAAGAGCCTTTCTCAAAACACTTACGATAAATATCCTTTGCACATTATTGACGGTCGCAGCTCACGCCTGGAGAACCTTTACAGCATGTTGGTCCACCAGCTTGCTTTGAGTGAAGAGGCCTATAATTACTGGGAGGAATTGCGCATCAATAGCCATGAACCGGGTGGGCTTTACGAAAAACAACCCCTTGCTGTCAAAGGCAACCTGATGAATATGAGCAACCCCGACAAAGATGTGCTGGGATATTTTTATGCAGCATCGGAGTCGACCAGAAGATATTTTTACAAGGATATTGAAGGAATTGACCAGACAAGCAGTAGTTATTGCTCCGAAGATGACCTGGGGATGTTTGGTTGGAAAGAGTATTATCCGCGGGAATATCCTATTTACTATTATTATAATGATTCCCGTGACTTGAAAATACTGAGCTTATACTGTATCGACTGTCGCCTGTTCGGTGGGACAACTGTAAAACCCGAATTTTGGCCAAATTAGCATGAAACGACATTGTACGCCATATTATCTTCTGTTGTTTGCCTTGATATCGGTATGCTCAGGCCTGAAATCACAAGATCTTTTTATTGATGCGGCTGGGGAAAGGATACAGTCCTGTACCGACAGGACAATGTATGTTTCCGGCGAGAAAATATTTTTTTCAGCTGTTATTTATCATGCAACGAATCCCTTCGCCGAAGAATTCAGCCGAATTTTTTATTGTGAACTGATCACGCCCGATGGAAACAAGATCGCCGGCGGGAAATATCTGTTGCAGAACTCTTCCGGCCAGGGTTGTCTTACAATTCCGGAAGAAACCATCTCGGGCATTTATTTCCTGAAATTTTATACCCGCTTCATGAGAAATATCAGTACGGATGAATATAAATACATTAAGCTGAAGATCATTAATCCTTTTAAAACGGAAGTACTTTCAGGGAATGATGCCTATGACACAACAAAACTTTCAGAGAACAACATGGAAGAAGTTGCTGGTGATCAGTCTCTGATTGTCTTTTCCGACAAAAAGACATATGCCCCCAGGGAGGAGATTCGGTTAACCATAAAAGAGAATACCGGAGAAGGATTACCTGCCAGGTTAAGCTTGTCCGTTATTCCTGAATCCACTTATGAAGACCTGTTTTCCACGGATAGGAATGAACTGAACGCTGCGCACAACGTAGTGTACATTCCTGAAACCCGTGGTCTTTCACTCTCAGGTCAATTAATTGGAAAAGAATCCGGCAACCCGGTCCCTTATTCTAAGGTAAATCTTTCCATCATCGGAGACATGGATATTCTGGCGGCCCGAACCGACTTAAACGGAAAATTCTTTTTCGCCTTACCAGATTATAATGGCAACAAGGACATCTTCCTATGTGCCGAAAACCTGCCGGACATCACACCTGAAATACTCATCGATAATGATTTCTGTTCCAGGCCGGTATATCTTCCTTCACCGCCATTCACACTGAATGAAGAAGAGATGAAAGCCGCGTATCAGTTGGCAGTTAATTCCAGGATTACCTCCATGTTCAGGGAGGATATCATGGTTAGTAACTCCTCGGTTGAAGGAAATAACACCTCGTTCTACGGAGAGCCCTCAGAAGTGCTTCTCATGAAGAAATACATTGATCTTCCCACTCTCGAGGAATATTTCTCCGAACTAACGGTGATGGTGAATTTGAGAAAGGCCCGCGGCAGAAAGCAATTCAGGTTTTACACAACTCAGGCTGAGATGTCAATATATGATCCGCTTGTGCTTGTCGACTGGGTTGCTGTGTTTGATATTGATAAGATCCTGGCAATGTCGCCTCTTTACATTGAGCGGATTGAGCTCGTGAATTCCCCTTATGTCAAAGGAAACATAACCTACGGGGGGATCATCAGCTTTGTGTCGAAGAAAAACGACTTTGCGGGCATCGATCTTCCGGCATCAGGAACATTTGTCAATTACAGCTTTCTGGAAGAGTGCACCGAACACATTCCTTTGGATCCTTCACCTGATAATATTCCCGAATCCAAACAGGTCTGATTTCAAAAGGCCTGATTTCATTGAGTTTAACGAAGTTCTGGAGCTCTTCTTTTGATGCGAATACCAGGAAATTCCATAGGCTGGAAATTAAAAATCTTTTATAAAGTTGCATACTGGTATACCTTAAAATACGGTTTAATACGGATGAGGGAAGAAGGAATTGAAATTTGATGTCGGATTTCCTTATCAGTCTTTTAATTTTGCAACAGGAGTCCCATTTATACTCTCTTTAACCAAGTAAGATATAAATTCCACAAATGGCTCAATATATCCATCTGTACTTGCTTTCTCAATAGAATTCATATAAGTATCACGCTCCTCCACAGGTATAACTGTCCAAGGGTAACCTCCAGATGCAAGCATCACATTCATAAGAAACCTTGCTATTCGTCCGTTCCCATCCATATAAGGATGAATATAAACAAATATAAAATGTCCAAGAACAGCACGAACTCCTGGGTGGACCTCTGTTTCTAATAACTCAAATAAAATTAGCATTACGTCTCGAACAGCATCCTTATTCATGGGGACATGCCTTGATTGGGAAATATACACTTGATTAGTCCTATAGCCGGCTAAGTCAGAAGTTTTTAATAATCCAGAAATTATACCTGGGGCAAATAATTCCCGGTACCAAATCCCATGGTCTTTTTTTACAGTTAAACCTGAATTAGCACCGTGGAGAATTCTTTTGATACTTTCTTTAACTGATTGTGTAGCCTGCCAATAACCTCTTGCTGCCATCGCATTGCGTTGTTCTCTGTCTTCTTCATTTCTTTCCAAATCCCATTTACCGCCTTTCACCTTTTCAATAAGCTCGGCAGATACAGTATATCGCTCAATAGAAAGTGAATGATAGGCATCTTTGACATATATTTCATCTATCGATTTAAGATATTTTTCCGGATTAGAGGGTAAGCCAGTTTCCTTAGGAAAATGCTTCACCACTATCTCTCGCATACCATGCCACATCAACTCAATCCTATTCACATAAGGTGACCGAATTACTTCGGTAAGTTTATTAGGTGGGTTAATTACAAATGGATCATCTTCACGAATTTTAAAATCCGCTGATTTCATCGTATTAATAATATCATCAGCTATTTGACTTTTACCTATATTTCTAAATGCTCCTGCTAATCTTCCAGCAATGACTGTATGAGAACCATCTAAAAGCTGCCTTAGAATTTCAGATGAATGCTTAACTTGGGATAAGGCTGTTCTCATGTCGGTAGCATTTTTCTCAAACATCACGTGAGAACAGTGAATAAGCGCTGATGGTAAAGTCATCATACGAATACCATTTATTATTGTAGTATCGGCAGTATTTGGGAGTGGTGACTTCATTCCGAAAAGGGACGTGTTGTAGAGAAGTTTCATGTTTGAATTCGGTGCTCTAGGTGCCCGAATAATTAATTGATTAGGGACTGTGTTGTTGCCAGAATGGATCAATAAAGATTGTTCGGCTGAAACACAATAATCTTCACCATACTTATCCTCTAGATACCTTGAACAGAATTGCCAATACGAAGTGTACCAAGAGGTACTGTCACCCACCTGCTCATTAGGATTTGTGGATATATACCATCCATTTGTTACTTCCTTCAAAAAACCATTCTTGCTAAGTCGTTCTCTATGTGTTCTGTTTATTTCTGAAGATTTTATCGCTATATTGCCGTTCCTGGACTGCAATTCCCTAAGTACTTCAAGTGATGCTGCGAGTTTTTCCCCTGGTGTTGCCATATAGATTTCCTCCTTATTTCTACTACTTAAATTAGGCTTGCATGTCGTACG
>JACNKI010000064.1 GCA_014382125.1 Bacteroidota bacterium
TCAGAAAGGTGGCAATTTTTTTGGTCTCCCGACGGTTCCTGACATAGATGATTCCGGGACCCTTCACTTTTTCTATGATCTTGAGCAGTCGGTTGAGTTTGTTCTCCTCTTTGATGACCACATAGATCAGATTTTGCCGTTCAAAGCTTTGCTGGAAAAGATTCTCCCTCTGGAATTCCAGTTTCTGCTGAACGTCTCTGACCACTTTTGGTGTCGCAGTCGCAGTCAGAGCCAATATCGGCACACCCGGGATAAATGGGCGGATCCTGGCGATCTGAAGGTATGGTGGCCGGAAGTCGTAACCCCATTGAGAGATGCAGTGGGCTTCATCTACAGCCAGGAGATTGATTTTCATCCTGCTGATTGCATCCTTCATCGATGCAGTTTCCAATCGTTCGGGAGAGATGTAGAGGAGTTTTGTTTTACCAAATTTCGCATTGGAGATGACCAGGTCAATTTCATCCTTGTGCATGCCTGAGTATATGGCAGCGGCCTGGATCTTTCGCTTTTTCAGATTGTCGACCTGGTCTTTCATCAGGGCGATGAGGGGGGATATGACAAGGCAGAGCCCATCTTTCGTGAGAGCGGGCACCTGAAAGCAGATTGATTTCCCGCCGCCAGTGGGGAGCAGTGCCAGCGTGTCTTTTCCTGCCAGGATGGATTGAATGATCTCTTCCTGGAGTGGACGAAAAGATGAGTATCCCCAGTGTTTAAGAAGTATTTGGCGCGGCTCCACGATTATAGAGAACTGGTGAACTGGTGAGCTGGTGCCATAGTGAAATCTATTCTTTGACTTTGTAAACCGAATCCAGCACGGTGCCGTCGACCCATTTGATGACGGCGATGATCTCATCAGTCAATTCAGGTTTTTCAGGAATACCACAGATCTGTTCTGCCGTCCCTTTTAGTTCCTGAATGGTTTTGATGGGTAGTGGCGATCCTTTCATTTTCTCGATCAGGTCGGTTCGCCGAGGATTGATAGCGATCCCTCGTTCGGTAACGATCACATCGATCAGCTCTCCGGGCCCGCAGAGTGTGGTCACTTCGTCGCGGATTACCGGGATTCGATCGCGAAAGAGCGGAATCGGAAGGATCACAGTTTTTCCGAAGAGACAATTCTGCCAACCCCCGATGCCATGAAGTAATAGGCCATCGGAGTGTGTAACCACGTTTGCGTTGAAATTCACATCCACTTCTGTAGCACCCAGGATAACGATATCAACGAGGGAAGAGAAGTTCCCTTTCCCGTGGTAGTTATAGCTGGTAAATGGACTGGTGTTTACATGGTTGGGGTTATCACGCATAGAACGAACACCTTCCAGGTCAAATGTTTGGCCGTCGAGGATATAGTCGGTAAGTCCTTCTTCCAGCATTTGCACAAGGTATTTATTGCTTCCTCCGCGGGCAAAACGTGCTTTCCAGCCACGTTTCCGGAGGATGTCGGCGAAGTAGATCCCAATCGACAGGGCCGTCCCGCCTGCTCCGGACTGGAATGAGAATCCATCATAGATGAGTCCGGCTTCATCACAAAACTCTGCGGTCCATTCCGCCAGGAGAAGTCGATCGGGACTTTTTGTGATCTGGGTGGTTCCTGAGATAATCTTTTCCGGGATACCAATCTGATCGAGAACTACGACGTAATCGACGTAGTTACCCTGGATTTGCCAGGGAATGCAGGGGAATGGGACGAGGTTATCAGTGACTATGATCACTTTGTCGGCATACTGTGAGTCGGCCAGAGCAAATCCAAGCAATCCGCATGCTGCAGGCCCATTTACTCCGTTGGCGTTTCCGAAAGCATCAGCGGAGGGGGCAGCAATGACAGCTATATCGATGTGAACATCTCCATCCTGCACAGCCTGATAACGGCCACCATGTGAGCGAAGAACACCCAATCCGTTCATTTTTCCTTCTGAAGCAAACCGGCCGAGGGCACCGTTCATGCTTCCTTCGATGTGGTGAATAGTCCCATCCTCCAGGTATTTAATTAGTGGTTCGTGGCAGGGGAATGAAGCGGAGGGAAACCACATCATTTCTTTTCCTCCGATCTCGTTGACGGCATCGAATACTTGCAAGGCTACCCTATCTCCATTACGGAAGTGATGGTGAGTAGAGATGGTCATGCCATCTGTGAGCCCGCATTTGAGCAAAGCTTCTTTCAGGGAGGAGACGACTTTGTTACCATCTGCCGGATAGTCGGCACATGTCGTGATGGGAGGAGCGGTTTTGTGGCCGGATGGTTTGAATTTACCGATACCCTTAAATGGCACGGCGGGCTTGCTGTTGATAACAGTGGGCACGACGCGGCCAGCCGCGTTAGTCACTAATTTGTCAAACTTACTCATACGTATCTCTCCAGTTTTCATCCAGTTTATTCATTTTTACCGCCAGGTTGATGGTATTCAGCGCTCTTTTGACAACCGGCGGGTCGATCATTTTGCTTCCCAGGGATACAACACCCAACCCTTGCTCTTCCGCTTTATGGAATGCAATCACGATCTTTTTGGCTTTTTCAATCTCTTCAATAGCAGGTGCGAAGGCTTCATGGATGATCTTGATTTGTCGTGGGTGGATACAGCCCATGCCATCGAAACCTATCACTTTTGAGCGGAGAACGGTCTCACGCAATCCTTCCATATCGGCTACGTCGGAAAAAACCGAATCGATCGGCTGGATTCCAGCAGCACGCGCTGCATTAACGATAGCGCTTCGGGCAAAGAAGCTCTCGGTTCCTTCGGTCGTTCTACTGGTTCCGAGGTCTGCTGTATAATCTTCCAGTCCGATAGCAAGCGAGACCACGTTACCGGCAGCACTTGCGATCTCGTAAGCATTTATTACGCCCAAAGCGCTTTCGATGATAGGCATGATCCAAACAGGATTCTTTTGGCCATACCTGTCCTGAATGGAACGAATTTTATCATTCACAGCTTGTACCTGCTCCGCATGTTCACATTTGGGAAGCAGAATCAGGTTGACATGATGAGGAATCACAAACTCCAGATCTGTTAGCCCGCGATCACCCTGATTGATACGGACCATCCGTTCGGCACCATAAAAATCGATCCCACGCAACGCATTTCTTACCATGTAACGCGCTTCATCTTTTTTCTCCGGAGCAACTGCATCTTCCAGGTCAAGGATGATGCCATCGGGGTTATGGATCCCGGCGTTGATCATGAGTGAAGGTGTGTTGCCGGGAAGATAGAGTCGTGAGATCCGATTGCGATCCCTGGAACTGGAATATTGGTTCCCTTTCAATTCAGGGATGAAATACTCTTTCCCGGTTTTCATCGCTTTGTTAACAGCTGCTTCCAGTCTGGCTGCAATGACAAAGGGCAATGCACCGAAATCTTCCACGTTGATACGGCAGTTGCTGATCCCAAAGTGATTGAGGATATCCATTAACTGTTTGCGGATATCCTTACCATACATAGCAGCTACCCTGGATTCGAGGTCCAGTTCTTTACCTCCACTGCTTGTTATCTCCAATGTGATATAGCAATCCGATCGAACTCCATTGCCTTTATTCCCTACAGTTACAAGTTCTCCCATGTGAGATTTTTTCTTTCGTGAAATCAAAGTCAAAAGTAGTAAATTTGTCCGGAATAACGTTGAAATCATGAGCAAACAACCGGGGGAAAAACGAGGTAGACACTTGAAGGGATTAAGGAAATTACGCTTTTCCGGAAATGTGCTGATAGCCATGTTTCTCAAACTCCTGGTTGTCCTGGTTCTCCTCTTTCTTTCCCGTTTTCTCTTTTACCTGTTCAATCTCTCCTACTTCTCTCACATCTCTTTTCTGGAGTTCCTTCGGATCTTCGCGGCAGGGTTGCGCTTCGATATTTCAGCAGTCTTATTTTTAAACATCCCTTTTATTGTGATGGACTCACTCCCTTTTCGGTTCAGGTACGATAAGGTATATCAGGGTTTCGCCAACGGCTATTTCTATGTCATCAATACCCTAGTGCTAATTACGAATTTCATTGATATAATCTATTTTCGGTTTACACTGAAGCGGATGACGGCCGATATATTTAGCTACGTTGGAGGAATTTCTGACTTTCCAAGTCTGATTCTACAGTTCATTTACGATTTCTGGTTTGCACAGTTGATCTGCATTGTATTCATTCTGGTGATGATTTTATTCTGTCGCAGGATCAGGGTGAAACCCGGGAGAAAAACAATGAAAGCATTTTTCTATTACCCGGTACAAGCGATTTTTTTCCTGGTAATAGGATTTATATCGGTTATTGGAATGCGGGGAGGGACTCAGCTTCGTCCCATCGGATTGGTAACGGCCGGGAAATACACATCCTCCCGCAATAGCCCTCTTGTCCTGAATACCCCATTTTCAATTGTCAAAACCTGGTTTCATCCAAGTCTGACGATAAAAGATTACTATTCCTCTGAGTCTGAATTAGCTAAGATCTATTCCCCAATGCACAAAGGATCTAAGAATGGATTTAAGCCATTCAATGTTTTGATTGTCATTATGGAGAGTTTTGGTTGTGAGCATATAGGATCGTTGAACAGGCATTATGAAGAGGGAAGATACAGGGGCTTTACCCCGGCTTTTGATTCATTGATACCTCAAGGTCTCCTGTTCAAGGCATTCGCCAATGAAAAGAGCTCAATGATGGCGGTTCCTGCCATCCTTTCGAGTATCCCCTCCCTCATGAATGATGCGTTTATCCTATCGAGCTATTCCGGTGATCGAATCACAGGTATCGCCGGATTATTGAAAAAGAAAGGATATACGACGGCATTTTTTCACGGAGGTACAAATGGGACTATGGGTCTGGACAACTACACAAGACTGACTGGTTTTGATCGATATTATGGCCGTACTGAATATAATAATGATGAGGATTATGATGGAAAATGGGGGATTCGTGATGAAGCCTTTTTTCAATTCACAGCTCAGCAGTTAAACAAGATCAAGCAACCATTTGTAGCTACACTCTTTTCACTCTCTTCTCATCATCCATATTTTGTGCCCGGGAGATACAAGCATGTATTTCGTGACGGCAAACTTCCTATTCAAAAGAGCATCATGTATGCGGATTACTCACTCGGTCGGTTTATACAGACCATCAGAAAAATGCCGTGGTATAAGAATACGCTTGTTGTGATCACGGCGGATCATACTTCAGAGGGCTATTTTCCTTATTATCGAAGCGGTGTTGGCCAGTATTCAATTCCGATCCTCTTTCTTTTTCCTGATAAGGGAATAAAAGGGATAAACGGGGAGATTGCACAGCAGACGGACCTGATGCCAACCATTTTGAGTTATATGAGGTATGACAAGGATTTCTTCGCTTTTGGAACAGATATGCTGGATCCGGCAGCACCTCATTTTTCTATGCATTATGTTGCCGGGATCTATACCCTGATCAAAGGGGATCATGCCCTGGAGTTTGATGGATTAAAAAGCCTTTCGCTTTATAACCTGAAGCAGGATTCGTTGCAACAGCAGAATCTGCTTGGCTCAGAGCCAGAGGTGACACAAGAAATGGAGCGATTCATCAAAGCCTATATCCAGCAATACAACAACCGGGTTATTGAAAACATGCTCACCATTCAGAAATGATTGACAAGCAACTTCCTGACAAGCGCATCTTTTTTATCGTGAATCCGATTTCCGGTTCCGGGAAGCAACGAACCATTGAAGCGTTGATCGAAAAACACCTGGATTTGAATTTATACAGTTTTAAAGTGGTTTTTACGGAGTACAGGGGACATGCAACGGAGTTGGCCAGGGAAGCTGTTTCTGGTGGTGCCAGTATCGTTGTTGCAGTGGGGGGTGACGGAACCGTTAATGAGGTGGGACGCGCGTTGGTTGGAACGGAGACCACGCTGGCGATTATTCCTACCGGATCGGGAAACGGACTTGCCCGGCATCTTGGACTTCCTATGAATTTCAGGAAAGCAATCAACCTGATCAACAGGGCAAAGCGAATGAAGATCGATACAGCAACCCTTAACAACCAGTTTTTTGTAAGCGTGGCCGGGGTTGGTTTTGATGCTCATATAGCCCGGAAATTTGACAAAACAACGAAACGGGGATTTATCTCCTATTTCAATATTGCCACCTCGTCCTATCGAAATTACAAGCCCAGGAGTTATAAGATCTCTGTTGACGGTCGGGTAATCAAACGGAAAGCCTTGTTAATCAGCTTTGCCAACTCCAGTCAGTTCGGGAATAATGCAACGATTGATCCAGGCGCTAAAATTGATGATGGGTTCATAAATGTCTGTATCGTCAGAAAAATCCCTTTCTGGAAGGTAGCTCTGATTACGCCCCTGTTTTTCATGAAGAAGTTCGATAAAACTCCATTTGTTGAGATCATCAAAGCCAAAGAGATTATTATAAACAGAAAGAAAGGGAAGTTCATTCATCTGGATGGCGATCCTGAAATTGAAAAAAAATCTTTCATCATTAAGGTTCATCCATTATCTTTGTATATAATCATACCATAATTGATTCTCACATGACAAAAGAAGCCGCATTAACATTGAGTGAAAAATTCAAAAATCTACTGATTAACTGGGGCATGAACCAGACATGGTCGGAATACATTGTTGATTTCTCTGTTCTGGTCATTATCCTATTCCTGTCGATCATAATTTATTATATCGCGAAGTATATCATTAACAGGATATTGACACGACTGGTTGCCAGATCAAAAAGCAAATGGTATGCCTATCTTCTTAAATCGAAAGTCTTTACGAGACTTGCTCTGATGATACCGGCATTGATCATGAAAGTATTTGTTGAATCAATCATTGCTCCTTACCCGGCCGTGGTTAAGTATATTCAACTTGGCATCAATCTCTTTATCGTATTTGTCATCCTATATGTGATCTCCTCTTTCTTGAATGTTGTTCATCGAATCTATAATGATTTCGAGGTCTCCAATTCCAAACCGATCAAAGGGTATATCCAGATTGCGAAGATCTTCCTTTATGTGATTGGTGGTATCATAGTGATATCCATACTGGTTGGCAAATCTCCCCTCAGTTTGTTAGCTGGATTGGGAGCAATGTCTGCCATCATCATGTTGATCTTCAAAGACAGTATTCTCGGGTTTGTTGCAGGGATTCAGCTGTCGGGCAATAAATCTGTTAAGATCGGTGACTGGATCTCGATTCCCAAGTTCAATGCTGATGGAACAGTCTTTGACATTTCACTTGTTACAATAAAGATCAGAAACTTCGATCACTCGGTCAGCCATGTTCCTACTTATGCATTGATCTCCAACGATTTCCAGAATTGGTGCTCGATGACGGAAGCAGGAGGCAGAAGGATGAAGATGTCTTTTACTGTTGATATCAGAACCATCCATTTTGCAGATCAACCGTTGATTGATGACCTGAAAAAGAGAGATCTTCCTATAGACAACTGGATGTCAGAGAATACAAAGATGACTAATCTAGGTCTCTTCCGTCGATACCTATTGACTTATCTGCAGAAATTGCCTGTGATTAATACGGATGCCACCTTAATGATCCGTCAAATGCCTTCATCGGAGAATGGAATTCCGGTGGAGGTTTATGGCTATTTCCGGCCACCAGACTGGGTGGAGTTTGAGAACTTTCAGTCAGATCTTTTTGAGCTCATTTTTGCAACTCTTCCGGAATTTGGTTTAGCTGCGTTTCAACGTTTTAGCAATGAGATAATAACACCTGAGTCACCATCCTAAAACTAGTTGCATCATGAAAAATTTCAACCGAATTAAGAAATGGATAGATCCTAGAGTAAGGCGATCTATCTATCTGTTATTTTTTTCTGTCGGACTATTTATTTTTTCTCCAGGCAGTTTTTCCCAGGCTGACTCGCTTTCGCCTGATGTGAAAAAGAAGTTCATGAACTATCTGAATAATTTTAATGTTTCGGTATACCTGGATGTCTATTATGCCATGAATCTGAACAAACCATCCGGAGACACCTCTAACCTGAGGGAGTTTGCTGGGAACTGTCCTTTTATTGATGAATTTCGATTGAATGTGGCCAGTATATGGCTGGGATACAGCTCGAAAAATTTTCGGGGCAAATTAAGGGTTCAATACGGGGATATTCCAGATCTTCGGGCTGCACCCAATGAGCAGTTCATCAAGCACATGAAGGAGGCTCATTTTGGATTCCGGGCGTATAAAACATTGTGGATTGATTTTGGTTATATCCCAAATCCTATTGGATATGAGTCCTCTTATCCTATCTTAAATCAAATCAGCACTATGACTGTCGGAGGATATTTTGAAACAGGGAATTTTCTAGGGCTAAAGGCATCCGCACAGATAACTCCGTCTTTCTATGCTGGTCTATATATTGGGAATCAATATACGCTGGCATATGGAAAGAACAAACACATATACGGGGGTATAACCCTGCTTTATAATTACAAGGATATTTTTTCTGTGAATTACAATAACATGATAGGGAATGCATCGCTTGTCACTAATAAAACCGATCACTTTTATTTGTATAACAATATTATCCTTACTTCGAAACCTGTGAAAAACCTGTTACTTGTTGGAGAGGTTGATTTTGGCGTTTATGGAAATTCAAATAAGCCACCTGATACAACAAAGGCATCTTCGGGTATTTCCGGATTTCTTCAGGCTACATATCGGTTTACAAATTGGTTCGCGACTTCAATCCGGGGCGAGTATCTGAGTGATCCTGGAGCTACTATGACGCCACTCTATGCGTATGATGGGAAGCTCAGAGGATTGCTCACATATGGGGGCACAGTGGGTGTGGAGTTCAATCCCGTTCCCTATTCATATATCCGGGCAGAGTATTCTTACCTTTCGGCTGACAAGGGGAATATGGTTTTCAACGGCAACCTGACTGACGATAATCATGGACTAACGTTTTCAGCTGGCATAAGGTTTGGCACCTTTAAATAATTCACTATTTTTGCCGGAAATCGTGAATCGTGAGACGTGAACCGTAAATCTACAAATCGTAAATCGTAAATAAAAAAGGTATGGCTTTTAATCTAAGAAACCGCAATTTTTTGAAGTTATTGGATTTTACACCACGGGAGATCAAATTCTTATTGGATCTCTCCTGGGATTTGAAAAAGGCAAAATATGCAGGTACTGAGGAGCCCCGGTTAAAGGGAAAGAATGTGGCCCTGATCTTTGAAAAGGCATCAACCCGGACACGCTGTGCATTTGAGGTGGCAGCTTATGACCAGGGTGCTTGTGTGACCTATCTTGGTCCGGAAGGGTCACATATAGGGAAAAAAGAGACAATGAAAGATACAGCCCGTGTTTTGGGTCACATGTATGATGGAATTGAGTACCGGGGATTCGGGCAGCATATCGTTGAGGAGTTGGGAAAATATGCTGGTGTACCTGTTTGGAACGGACTAACAAATGAGTTTCATCCGACACAGATCCTGGCTGATTTTTTGACCATGATGGAATACTCTGATAAGCCTTTGCATCAAGTCTCATTCGTCTATTGCGGCGACGCCCGAAACAACATGGGCAACTCCCTGATGGTGGGGGCAGCCAAAATGGGTATGAACTTCCGGTCGTTGGCTCCAGAAGATTACTGGCCTGATCAGGTGTTGGTAAACCAGTGCAATGCGATCGCAAAAGAGACCGGAGCCACCATTACCCTTACTGAGGACATTGATGAAGGTGTCAGGGGCGTGGATTTTATCTATGCTGACGTCTGGTTATCGATGGGTGAGGCAAAGGAGTTATGGGGAGCCCGTATCAAGGAGATGCTGCCATACCAGGTAACTACTGAGATGATGAAAAAGACCGGCAACCCTAAAGTGAAGTTCATGCATTGTCTTCCTTCTTTTCACAATAAGGATACTGAAGTTGGTACCGAGATCTTCAACACATACAACCTGGATGGACTGGAGGTGACCGATGAGGTGTTTGAATCACCTGCATCGATTGTTTTTGATGAAGCTGAAAACAGGTTACATACCATCAAAGCAGTGATGGTAGCTACATTAGGGGATTAGTCAACAGGAATTACCTTCCCATGTTCGCACTTGAATGTGCGGGCAGGATACTTTTCAAACATCGCATAATTATGGGTAGCCATCAAAACGGCTCTGCCTGTTTTTGAGATATCCATTAAGAGGCTGATGATCCCTTCGGAACTCTCCGGATCGAGATTTCCGGTAGGCTCATCGGCCAGGATTATATCAGGGTCATTCACCAAAGCCCTGGCAATTGCTACACGCTGCTGTTCTCCCCCTGAAAGCTGATGAGGCATTTTATTCCCTTTGGTTTGAAGACCTACTTTAGCCAGTACCTCCTGGAGGCGTTTCGTCATTTTCTTATTTTCTTTCCATCCTGTTGCTTTCATGATGAAAACCAGATTTTCGTTGATGGAACGATCCATCAGAAGCTGGAAATCCTGGAAAACAATGCCCAGTTTTCGGCGCAGGTGTGGAACCTCGTAATTTCGTATCTTTCTGAGATCAAATCCTGCCACACCGGCAATGCCCATTCTGACAGGGAGTTCGGCGTAAAGAGTTTTCAGGAGGCTACTTTTTCCGGTGCCTGTCCGGCCGATCAGGTAAACGAATTCACCCCTGCTGATAGAGAGTGACACATTTGCGAGGATCAGGTTTTCATTTTGGTAGACAGATACTTTGTCGAGGAATATAATTAGATCTCCGGGCATAGTGTGAAGTTTTGCATACAAAAATAGTCATCCAGCGTTAAAGTCCCAGTTCCTGGATCTTGCCATATGGTAATTTCGTTGCCAGTTCGACGATATGATCCTGTTTATCGATCAATCTGCATCGAAAGAGTGCGTGCCGTGGGTTATTGATACGAAAGTAGGCTATCAGGGTAAAGTCGTCATCACGGATCTGAACAAAATCGGGGATCTTCGCCGTGCCTTGTATTTTTATTATGTACATCGTAAAAAGAGTTCTTTTCGTTTGCAATTTCAGTTTTCTCAATGGCAAGATACCAAAACTCCTTCAATTTTTTTGTATTCCGGTCTATCTTTCAGAGAAATAAAATCAATAGTCAGGTCATCGATATAGAGTGAAGGGGTATTATGGGGATGATAAAAATAAATTTTCATAACGGTATTTTCCGGAATATGATCTGGCAGGGAAAAAGCACATTCGATCGGAATCCACCTTTTTTTTCGGATGAAGGGTTCAAGGTAAAAAGCTCTGTAACAGGAAAATTCTATTGTATCTGTAAGGGTTAAAACAAGGCTGGACCCTCCGCTTCCACCGGCTGACCAGATCCGGGCAGTCACTTTCACGATTCTGTTCATCGTTTCAAATTGTGGCAAAGGATCAATCCTCAATCCAATGCCATAAGGTAACGCATCATTGATAAGAGAGGAACTGTTGCCGGAGTATGCATGGTTACCGGTCAGTGTATGTTCATTCATCCATCTCTTTTTTTTCTCCATGTCATGGGACATGGTCAGGGTGGCGAAAACAGCCTCTTCAGGGAGATAAACCCTGGCTTTCGGGTGGATTGTCGTGAACGCATCCCAGTATATACTCCCGGTTATTGTGGCTACCGGAAAGATCCATTTTGTATGTTGATAAAACTGAATCATGTTGAGAAGTATCAACAGGGCTATGACGATGTACAATAGCACTCTCCAGGATTTCCGGTTTACAAGTGAAAATAGGTAAAAGAGGAGAATGGCAAGCACAGGATAGAGATCGATGAACACCCGCTGGCCACATTTGCTGGCATAATAAAAAACCCACCAGCAGGAAATCAGGTAGATCGATGTCGAAAAGAATACGATGAGAGAGATAAACCTGAATTTATTGTCCCGGTATAAAGCTATGAGCCCGGTTAGTGAAAAAAGCGCCAATGGTGTATAGATGAACCATCCCCGGTTGAAACTGAAGAGTATGTTCAGGATCTTTGGATTAATAAACTCAAGCTGTTCCTCCCCGTATGAGTATATCCAGAGCTGCCCCGACTGAAAATAATACAGCAGTGGTTGCAGGGCAATGATTAGAATAAAAATTGATATGCTCCACAGGAACCAGGGTTTATTTTTCCAGATATGTTTTATCCCATCTTTCAGGGTTTGAATACTTCCTGCCATGAAAGGGAGCAACAGGATAACCAACACATTGGTGGGCCTGGTTATCACGATCAGACCAAATACAGCTGTGAACATAAGAAACCATCGGCGCTCCTTCGTCGCGAAATAGTTCAGTAGAGACAATATATATAATGTAATCAGGGAGAACGAATAAATATGGGACATGGAGGGTTCTATGATCGCATAAAACACCATGTTGGTCCCTAAGGTTATGGCAAGGAGAATGAACGAGGAGAGTGCCTGTGATGCACCAAATCTGATCAGGACAGAAAACAAAGCCCTGCATCCTGCCCACAAGTAAAAGAGGGTGGCCACCGCGATGGTATACTGGTAGATGATGCTGTATCCATCTGCAGGCATTCCTGCCAGTAGTGTGATGATATGGGCCAGGAGAAAGAAGGGTAACCAGAGAATAGCCAGTCCGGCAAAATACTTATTTACGGTTTGCCCATTATGATCTAACCGAAACTCCTTAAAAACAGATCTATCTGACGGGTAATAGTCAGACTCATATGTTTCCACGAAGCAGTAATCCAGATCCTGGTAAATGAAGATAGCAGGCAGGTATGCATAATATCCTTTTCCATCGCTGTTGATCACCCGGTCCCACTTTTGTGCAGGTTGTTTGAATCCGACAAAAAGCCCGATGTAGACCAACAGAATGAGTTCAGGCATATAACGACAGAGGATTCTCATCAACGAGGTGATCATTTGCGCTGGCGAATAGTTTCAAACAGAAGTATCCCGGCAGTAACGGAGACATTGAGCGACTCGATCTCTCCTTTAAGGGGTATATTGATTTGCTTGTCGGCCAGTTTCATGACCTCCGCCGAAACTCCTTTCCCTTCTGAACCCAGGATCAAGGCGGAAGGTTTCATCAGGTCGGCTTCAGTATACTCTTTACTCCCTTTTTCTGTGGCTGCTAGGATTTGAAGACCACTATTTTTCAGGAATTCTATCGTTGCGCCTGGTTTGGTGGTGCGGCAAACAGGCACCTTGTATAACGCTCCGGCGGATGTTTTGATCGCTTCCGAATTGATCATCGCAGAGCCACGAACCGGAATTACAATGGCATCAACTCCGGCACATTCAGCTGTACGGGCGATTGCTCCAACATTTCGCACATCGGTGATATTGTCGAGGAAAAGTATCAGTGGTATCTTTCCTTCCTCGTATATGGCAGGAAGGATGTTCTCAATTTTCTGATAAGTAATTTCTGTCACCCAGGCAATTACACCCTGATGATTTTGTTTCGAGAGACGATTGAGTTTTTCGACAGGAACAAACTGAAAGGGGATATTCAATTCTCTGATAAGGTTGAAGAGTTCCCGGAAGTTTTCACCACGCATGTTTTTCTGCAGGTGGATCCGCTCCATCTCTTTTCCGGACTTTATTGCTTCAATGACGGGACGTATTCCGAAAATAAAGGACTCTCTCTTTTTATTCATTCGAATCATCCAATAATTGCCGGGGCAGTTCTTTGCTGGATTTTGCCCCAAGTTCTTTGATTTTTCCAGCTCTTCGGATCAGATTCCCTTTCCCGGTGGAGAGTTTGTTCATGGCTGCATCGTAACTGCTCCTGGTCGAATCAAGTTTATTGCCTATATCCAGGATGTCATCCACAAATCCAGCGAGTTTGTCAAGCATATCTCCACTTTGCCGTGCAATCTCCATGGCGTTTTTATTCTGGTTTTCGACCCGCCACAGGTTGGAAATCATCCGAAGAGCGGCGATGAGATTTGTCGGGCTGATTAACAGCACCCTTCGTTCATAGGCATAATTCCACAGTCCCGGATCTTTTTGCATGGCAACAAGGTAGGCAGGTTCAATCGGCATAAACATCATGACGAAATCAAGGCTTTTCAGCTGATAGAGATCCTGATAATTTTTGGTATTCAGTTCGTTGATATGGTTCCGGATAGAGAGAAGATGATCCCTCAATGCAATTTTCTGATCCTCATTAGTCACAGCAGAAGAAAGTCGCTCGTATGCGGTAAGAGAGACTTTGGCATCGATCACAACATTCCGTTCACCCGGATAGCTGATCACCACATCAGGCTGCAGGCGTTTTCCATGCTCGTTGGTAAAGGATTGTTGCACAAAATATTCTCTGTCGCGGGTTAATCCCGATTTCTCGAGGATACTTTCGAGAATGATCTCGCCCCAGTCGCCTTGAGTTTTGGATTGTCCTTTCAAGGCGTTGGTAAGGTTGTTTGCCTCCTGGCTGATCTGCTGGTTGAGTTCGGCAAGCTGTTTGATCTCTTTTTCGAGAGAAAAGCGCTGCTTCGACTCTTTGTCATAGGTTTCTTCCACCTTCTTTTCAAAATCACGGATTTTCTCTCCAAGAGGTTTCAGAATCTCTTCCAGGCGTATTTTATTCTGTTCGGTAAACTTCTGTGTCTTTTCTTCCAGGATCTCGTTGGCCAGGTTCTTGAACTCAATCCTGAATTTCTCCTGGAGTTGTTCTATGTCTGCTTTTTGTTCTGTAAACTTATCCGACAACGTTTTGAGTTCAGCAACTTTCCCTGAAACCTGATTGTTCAGATCCAGGATAACAACATCTTTTTGCTCATTTTCCTGTGACAATCCGGTGATCTTGTCATTCAGCCAGATGATCTTCTCTTCGGCTACCCGTTTGTCTGCATTGAGTTCTTCCATTTGTTTGTTAAGTTCCGCGATCGAAGTTTGATCACGGTCTTTTGAGGTTCGGTTCAGTTTCCAGATCACGATCCCGAAGCCGCCAATAAGAATAAGAGAAGCTATACCAATGAAGATTTCCAACATACAATTAACGTTATAATTATCGTAGCCGGTCTGTTGATTTGACAAGGGCTTCATCTTTCCGGATAAAACGGTTTGCCAGAACAAGGAAAACAAGCGAAACCAAGGGGAGAAAGACACCTATCCGATAGGTCGGAATAATTTGTGTCAGCTCCTCAATTTTTCCGGAATAGAAGATAAAGAGCAGGACGATCAGCACAATATTGAGCAAGATATTGAACGCGACAAGGCGGAGTTGTGTAATTCTGTTTTTATATAAAAAGATTGAAATTACTCCAAGGAGTACCGTAGCTCCTGTAATCAAATAAAGTGGTGCTGTAAACCAGATGCTTGTCGAAATCTTGGGATCGGGATCCATGCATTGGAGCCCGGTAACAAACAATTTGTAGTTTCCGTATAGTTCATGGTAATAGTCTGCTATGGGGAAGTAGAAAAGGAGTGCTCCGGAGATAACTGCTATAGCCAGAAAGAGGGTTTGAATGCGCTGTAACATAATAGACTGTTTTTGCCTGGGTTTATTATGCGAATTTAGGAAAGAAACTGATTTTTTTTGACAATTCATGAATATTATTTATATTTGCAGCGAAATTGATTCCCTGATTTTTTCTTTTACCCATTTCAAGCAGCATTTCGAGAATTATCAGTTAACCATATTCCTATATTATTTCAACACGCTTGATTATTGAATTTCAGAAAGATTCCTTCCAAAAAAATACAACATAAAAGATACATTCAATGTACGACATTATTTCGCTTGATAGCAAAGAGCTATCGGAGATTCGTGAGATTGCCAAATCAATGAACATTCCCAAGGTAGATAAGCAGGACAAGAAAGACCTGATCTACAAGATTCTTGACCATCAAGCATTAAATCCCTCCGAAGATATTCTTGCCAAAGAGAAAAAGGAGGTTAAGAGAGGCCGTGGGCGCCCCCGAAAGACAGATCGTTCTCAAAAAGAGGAGACACGATCGACTAAAGAGAGTGATCCTACGCCAAAGACGGTGCAAGAGCCTAAGAAAGTGATTGCCAGGAAAGAAAAGAAGGAGGAGAGAAGTAGTCCCCCTCCCAAAAGAAAGTATGATAAACCGACCAAGAGAGGTTTACTGAAGCCTGAAAAAGAGAAGATAGAAGCTCCGGCCGTTATCGAAAAAGCAACGCCTGAGTCCGTGAAAGCGGAACCTGCTCCTGTTCTTCCGGTTCCTCAAACCGAGGAGAAAAAACAACGAGACTATCCCCGCAAATATCACAACGAGCGACATCGTGATGAGTATAGCTTTGAATTCGAAGGAATTATTACCACAGAAGGTGTTCTGGAGATCATGGCTGATGGATACGGATTTCTCCGCTCTTCGGATTACAACTACTTGAATTCCCCGGATGACGTTTATGTCTCCCAGTCACAGATCAAGCTGTTCGGGCTGAAGACCGGAGATACTGTGCGTGGTACCATTCGTCCTCCGAAAGAGGGAGAAAAATATTTTCCATTGATTAAGGTCGAGATGATCAACGGCAAGAGACCGGAGGAGGTTCGCGACCGGATTCCTTTTGATTTCCTCACGCCATTATTCCCTGAGAAGAAATTCAAGCTCACGGGCCATCCGGAGTGTACCACTTCAACACGCATTATTGACATGTTTGCCCCGAT
Source organism: Bacteroidota bacterium (assembly GCA_014382125.1). GTDB lineage: Bacteria > Bacteroidota > Bacteroidia > Bacteroidales > FEN-979 > QYOJ01. The sequence continues at coordinate 16,507 of JACNKI010000064.1, forward strand.
CGGGTTTGGACAGCGTGGTTTGATTGTAGCTCAGCCGAAAACGGGTAAAACTGTTTTACTTAAAGAGATCGCCAATGCGATTGCATCTAACCACCCCGATGTTTATTTGATCGTATTGCTGATTGATGAACGCCCTGAGGAGGTGACCGATATGGAACGCAGTGTTAATGGCGAAGTGATCTCATCGACTTTTGATGAGCCGGCTGATCGCCATGCACGGATTTCTAACATTGTACTGGAAAAGGCCAAGCGCTTGGTTGAGTGTGGTCACGATGTCGTGATCCTGCTCGATTCCATCACTCGTCTGGCTCGTGCTTATAATACGGTAGCTCCTGCTTCGGGTAAAGTTCTTTCCGGAGGTGTGGAAGCCAATGCACTACAGAAGCCAAAACGATTTTTTGGAGCTGCCCGTCAGATTGAGCACGGTGGTTCACTTACGATCATTGCTACTGCACTTACCGACACCGGATCCAAAATGGATGAAGTGATCTTTGAAGAGTTCAAAGGCACTGGGAACATGGAATTACAGCTTGACCGCAAACTCTCCAACAAACGGATATGGCCGGCAGTAGACATTGTTGCGTCTAGTACCCGTCGCGAAGACCTGTTACTTGAAAAGGATATCCTCGGCCGTATCTGGATCCTTCGGAATCACCTGGCAGACATGACTCCACTCGAAGCAATGGAGTTTCTCAAGGAGAAGATAAAGTTTACAGATTCGAATGAAGAGTTCCTGATTTCGATGAATGGATAGAGAGATCCATTCCATCAAAATCTCCGGAACTCATGAAGAGAAAAATACTGTTTTTTCCGGGTTCTTCGAGTAACCTTTCCTGAAGTTTTTTTGAATCATTAAACGTCTCAAGATCAGGCCGTTTAAAGCCGGATTTGATTTGGCCTGGCAGGATCTCCGGAAGTCGTTTCAGTTGAACGGCATGCGGATTGAAATAGACAAAGGCGCAATCGGCTTCGTCCATGGCGCCTCCATAGTGGTGCAGAAATCCTTCACTGAGGCTGCTGTAGGTATGCAGTTCAAGGCAAGCGATGATTTTCCGGTCTGGGTATTGTTCTTTTACCGCCTGGATAGTGGCTTTGACTTTTGAAGGGGCGTGGGCAAAGTCTTTGTAAATGGCCCACATGTCGTTATTTGCAATCAATTCAAGTCGTTTTGAAGCGCCTTTGAAAGAGGAGATTGCTTCGTTAAATGTAACATCGGAGATGTTCAACAGCTTACAAACAGATCGGGCGCCGTTGAGATTCAGCAGGTTGTGATGCCCGAAGATCTGCAGGGGGTAGTTTTTTTTGCCGAACTCCAACCAGGTTATCCCCTGTTTGATATTGTAATCGGGAGGTCCGTATGGGATAATTTCGATGTCGTTGCGTGACTCCGGGCAAATCTTACTTAGCTCCGGATCTTCACAACAGAAGATCAGTGTTCCACCTGGCTCAATGAGTCGAATGAATTGAATGAATTGCTCCAGGTAATTTTCAAATGTCGGGAAGACATTGATGTGGTCCCATGCTATCCCACTCAACAAAGCGATATGGGGTTTGTAAAGATGAAACTTGGGCCGTTTGTCGATGGGAGAGGTAAGGTATTCGTCCCCTTCGAAGATCATGTAGGGCGACTCTTCCGTAAGCCTGACCATCACATCGAATCCCTCCAGTTGGGCACCAACCATGTAATCGCAATCAATTCCGGCTTTATCCAGTACATGCAGTATCATTGCTGTAATGGTGGTTTTCCCATGACTTCCGCCGATGACGATCCGAAGCTTATCTTTTGATTGTTCGTAGAGGTATTCCGGGTAAGAGAAGATTTTTAAACCCAGCTGCCTGGCCCTGATAAGTTCCGGATTATCTTCTTTTGCATGCATCCCCAGAATCACCGCATCGAGTTTGGCAGTGATTCTCTCCGGAATCCATCCTTCTTCAGGAGGGAGGAGCCTATAGGCGGCAAGACGGCTCTTCGAAGGTTCAAAAATTTCATCATCTGAGCCAGTTACTGTATAACCTTTTTGTTGCAGGGCAATAGCCAGGTTATGCATGGCACTTCCACCAATGGCAATGAAGTGAATATTCATAGGGTAGAATAAATCTCAAAAATACGATTATTTTCTCATGGCAAAGTTCCATTATATGTGTAGAATTTTGTAATTTCACAGGGAGTTTGTAAAGTACATACCAGTTAATGGAAAAAAATAATCCTCATAGAGGTGAAGCAAAAGATCAATAGATACAGGCGTGAAACAGAGGGATTATCTCCTGTTGAGATAATTGATTTCTTTTTGGACCGACATCCCGGGAAAGTCGCGTTCAGTACGAGTTTGGGAGCAGAAGACCAGGTTATCACCCATCTGTTAGCCGGAGCAGGAGGAGCGATAAACGTGTTCACTCTGGATACAGGCAGGATGTTCCAGGAGACCTATGATTTGTTGAGTATAACCCGTCAACGGTATGGTTTTCCAATCGGTATCTGGTTTCCCGAAGCAGATGTGATTTCGAGGATGGTAGATGAGAAGGGGATTAACCTCTTTTATGATAGCATAGAGAACCGAAAACTGTGTTGTCATCTCCGGAAGATCGAGCCTTTGAAGCGAGCCCTTGAAGGGATGGAGATCTGGATCACCGGCCTGCGAAAGGAACAATCCGTTACCCGCGAAAGTATCGGTACAATTGAGTGGGATGAAGATTTAATGTTAATCAACGTAAATCCTTTGATCGAATGGAGTGATGTGAAGGTTTGGGATTTCATTCGTGAACATAAGGTGCCTTATAATCCGCTCCATGATAAAGGATTCCCCAGTATTGGCTGTTTGCCTTGTACGCGGGCAATCCGGAAGGGTGAAGGAACTCGTGCCGGTCGCTGGTGGTGGGAAAATCCAGAGGGGAAAGAGTGTGGATTACACGTTAAAAAGAGCAAGAAGAGTTGAAAAAGATATTGAATTCCCGTTGATGATTAACTGAACCGGATCGCTTTGATAGGGCTGATACGGGAGATGATCATGGATGGAATCAAAAGCATCAGGTAACAAACCAGTATTGTTCCCAAATTTAGCAGTAAAATATTCAGTCCGTTGAGGTGAATCGGTACGACCGACATATAATATGATTCCTGGGGGAGTGTGACCAGGCCATATCTTATCTGGAGAAAGCAGAACCCGAAACCAAAGAGGTTCCCGATTAATATACCCAAACCAATTATAAATACTGATTGATAGAGGAAAACCTTCCGGATTGAGCTGTTTTTCATCCCCATGGCTTTCAACACACCGATTGTGTTGGTCCGTTCCAGGATCAGGATCAGGAGTGTGGATATCATCGTGATTCCTGCAACCAGGATCATCAGGATCAGAATGATCATCACATTGATATCCTGCAGGGATAGCCAGTCAAAGATCTGGGGGTAGAGTTGTTTGATTGTTGAAGCATCCAGATCAAACCCGATAGACCGGTAGACCTCTTTTCCCATACGGTCGATATCGTTGAAGTCGTCGATCAGGATCTCAAATCCACCAACTTCTCCAGGTTCCCACTTGTTCAGTCGCCGGATATGGTGGATGTCACCAAGGATATATATATTGTCAAATTCTTCCAGGCCCGTTTCAAAGATCCCGACGATGGTGAATTTCCTTCCCAACACATGATTACCAGAGACAAAATATACCCTTAGATCATCGTCTAGTTTCAGGTTCAGGAGATTGCATAACTTCCGGGATATGATCACTTCATCGGAACGGCTGGTATCAGTCACGCGAACCGATCTTCCTTCTTTGATTTTGTTTTGAAAAAAAGACCAGTCGTAATCACTACCGATCCCTTTCAGTACAATTCCCTGGATCTGATCTTCGGTTTTTATAATACCCGCTTTTGTAGCGAACACCTGGATGTGTCGTATCCCCTCCAGGTCTTGAAGTGCGGGAAGAAACTCCTGCTCTTTATTGATGGGTTTAGGCTCAAATGACTGGTTCTCTTCGAAGCGAATAACCTGGATATGGCCTCCAAAACCGATCACTTTCTCACGAATCTCTTTCTGAAATCCACTAAGGATGGCAATGGAGAGAAACATCACTGAGAGGCCGAGGGCAATGCTGATGATTGCGATCACCACAATTGGTCTGGAGAAATTGGATTTGGTCCGGGCGACCATCCGGTTGGCGATGAAGAGTTCGGTATTCAAAGGAAATAGCTTGCTGTTGCAAAAGTAGTAAATTTGTAATGTAAACTGGTGAGGTAGTGAGTTGGTGAGTTGGTGAGTTGGTGAACTGGTGAGTTTGAATAATAGTTTTATGAAAGGTAGGTGTTTATACATTCTTGTGTGGGTTTTGTTGATGGTGTGTTTGGAAGAGGTGACCGGACAAACTATTACCGGAGTGGAGCGTACAGATCTCTATTGGCCGTTACTAAAAGGCAAGCGAATCGGTGTGGTGGCAAATCACGCCTCTGTTGTTAACGGTACAAATACGGTTGATACATTACTTTCGATGGGTTTCAACATAGAGAGAATTTTCTCACCGGAGCATGGATTTCGGCAACATGTGGGAGCTGGGGAACTAGTGGAAAATTCAATGGATAGTGTAACCGGGATTGAGGTTATCTCACTTTACGGGAATCACAAGAAGCCCATGCCGGAAGATCTGGATGAGCTTGACCTGGTCATCTTCGACCTTCAGGATGTCGGAGCCCGTTTTTACACCTATATTTCAACGTTAACGTATGTGATGGAGGCTTGTGCGGAACAGCGCATTCCAATAGTCCTTTTTGACCGGCCAAATCCTAACGGATTTTATATTGACGGTCCTGTTTTAGAGAGGGAGTTCAAATCATTTGTCGGAATGCATCCGGTTCCGGTTGTTTACGGAATGACAATTGGTGAGTATGCGAAAATGGTGAACGGCGAACAGTGGATGAAAGATGGGGTACAGTGTGATCTTGAGGTGATCCCTCTTCAGGGATGGACCCACCACACCTTTGTCGAACTGGCTGTTGATCCATCTCCCAACCTTCCAACCACAAACTCCATTTATTTATACCCTTCACTCTGTTTTTTTGAAGGAACGGAAGTAAGTGTCGGGCGAGGCACCTGTTATCCTTTTGAGGTCTTTGGACATCCGGTGATGAAGGGCTTCAGGTTCTCCTTCGTTCCAGAAAGCATACCCGGGAAAAGCCTTCATCCTCCATATGAGGGGGAATTGTGCCTCGGACTTGATTTACGCGACTTCTACCAAACGCATTATACGATGTTTGGGCGAATCAACCTGGCCTGGCTGATCATGTCTTATAAGAATCTGGGTAGTAGTCCGGATTTCTTCACCTCCTACTTTGATATCCTTACCGGAAGCAGCAACCTTCGAAAACAAATACAATCGGGATTACCGGAGAAACAGATCCGGCAAAGCTGGCAACCTGGAATAGAGGAGTTTAAAAAGGTGAGGGAGAAATATTTGATCTACGATTGATCTAAACTCTTCCTGGATATACTTTCAGACTCTCTTCAAGACATTTCATGGCTTTTTTGAGGTGGTTGACATTCAGAACGTAGCTGATACGAACTTCGTCTTTGCCTCGTCCGGGAGTAGAGTAGAATCCGGTAGCGGGAGCAAGCATAACAGTCTGTTTTTCGTAATTGAACTCTTCCAGAAGCCATTGGCAGAAGCGGTCGGAATCGTCAATGGGGAGTCGCGGATTAGCGTAGAAGGCTCCTCCGGGATTCGGACAGTAACATCCTTCCATCCGGTTGATTGACTCCACAACGATATCCCGTCGCTTGACATATTCGTTAAGGACGGCATCCATATATGATTCAGGGGTATCAAATGCTGCTTCTGCAGCAATCTGACCAATGGAGGGGGGGCTTAACCTGGCCTGGGCAAATTTCATGGCTGTAGCCATCAGCTCTTTATTGCGTGAGACCATAACACCGATACGTAAGCCACAAGCGCTGTAACGTTTGGAGATTGAATCCACCAGTACGACATTCTGTTCGATCTCTTTCAGGTTCATGACCGAGTGATGTTTCCGACCATCGTAGCAAAATTCACGATAGACCTCATCTGCAAACAGATAAAGATCATGTTTCTTGATGATCTCCTGCAGTGTCTCAAGCTCTTCGAGCGAGTAAAGATAGCCTGTCGGGTTGTTTGGGTTGCAGATCATGATGGCTTTTGTGCGCGGTGTAATCGCCTCTTCGAATGAGCTGATAGGAGGGAGAGCAAAGCCATCCTCGATAAAAGATTCAATTGGTTTGATTACGATGCCGGCAGCGATCGCAAATCCATTGTAATTAGCGTAGAAAGGTTCGGGAACGATCATCTCATCACCCGGGTCGAGGCTGCTCATCAAAGCAAAGAGGATTGCTTCCGATCCGCCTGCTGTAACGATCATGTCGTCAGTGGTGACCTCGATGTTATTATGATTGTAGTATTCTACAAGTTTCTTCCTGTATGAGAGGATCCCGGCGGAGTGACTGTATGCGACCACTTTCAAATGGATGTTTTGGATTGCATCCATCATGTTGGGGGGTGTTTCAATGTCGGGTTGGCCGATGTTCAGGTGGTACACTTTTACCCCTCTCCGTTTTGCTTCTTCGGCATAAGGGACTAGTTTTCTGATTGGGGATGCAGGCATCTGTTGCCCCCTTAATGAAATGTTCGGCATGAAAATCTTTTCTTAAAGTTGATGTGTTCAGTTATTTATTGACAGGTGTAGCGCCCAGATCATTCTGTTTCTTCGGAACAGTCTCAACGGGTTTTGCAATAACGAGACCTTTAATTGATAGTTTGATTCTGTTGGTCAGGGCATTAGAATTGACAGTCACGGTTTTGTTGATCGGACCTATTTTGCTTGTGTTGTATGTCACTTTGATTACATCACTTTTCCCGGGAAGGATCGGTTCCTGTGGCCATGTGGGAACTGTACAACCGCATGATGAGAGTGGTTTCGACAGGATCAGAGGCTCTTTCCCGGTATTGACAAACTTGAATTCGCAAGTGCCATTAGCTCCTCTTAAGATGGTTCCGTAGTCATGCACTGTTTTTTCAAAGGTAATCTCCGCAGCATTTGGGTTGGAATTTTTTGGTGTTTGTTGTTTAGGTTGTTGCGCAGGTAAGAAAAGCACTGCAGAAAAAAGGAAAAGAGAAATTAGAATGAAAGTTCGCATATGTTCTTGCTTTAGGCAGGCAAAATTACAAATATCCTCAAGTACATCCAATTATTTACAATATTTTAACAGTTTAGAAAGGGAAGGTACAGTCCTCCTTTTTTTATATTTTGTATCTTTGCGCCCTGAGTGCATTTTCCTATCATCAGTG
>JACNKI010000047.1 GCA_014382125.1 Bacteroidota bacterium
ATCATGCTGATGATCCAGAACAACCTCGATCCGGTTGTCGCTCAACATCCTCAGGAGTTGATCACCTATGGTGGGAACGGTGCAGTATTTCAGAACTGGGCTCAATATCTCATCACCATGAAATACCTGGCAGAGATGACCGATGAGCAGACGCTGGTCATGTATTCCGGCCATCCCATGGGGTTGTTCCCTTCCCATAAAGACGCTCCCCGTATAGTGGTGACCAACGGCATGATGATCCCCAACTACTCCAGCCAGGACGACTGGGAGAGATACAATGCGCTTGGAGTTACGCAGTATGGTCAAATGACTGCCGGTTCCTTTATGTATATCGGCCCTCAGGGAATCGTTCACGGCACCACGATAACTATACTCAATGCCGCCCGGAAACTCACCATGGCCACGTCACTTCGTTCCTCGCCACAAGACTCACCAACTCGCCAACTCACCAGTTCACCAACTCACCAGTTCACCAGTTCAACAGTTAACCCGACCCCTGATGACATTCGTGGCAAAATTTTCATTTCATCCGGCCTTGGCGGCATGTCGGGTGCCCAGGCAAAAGCTACTGTCATTGCTGGTGGGATTGGGGTGATCGCAGAGATCAATCCCCGTGTGGTGGAAAAACGATTCTCGCAAGGATGGGTGAATGAAGTGTTTACAGATGTGGATCAACTCCTTGACAGGATGTTGCAGGCACAGCAAAACAAAGAAGCGGTATCACTGGCTTTCCAGGGGAATATCGTGGATTTGTGGGAGCGGATAGCAGAGAGGAATATTCACATTGATCTTGGGTCCGATCAAACGTCGTTGCACAATCCCTGGGCAGGCGGATACTATCCGGCCGGACTAACACTTGATGAAGCGAATGAGATGATGGTTCATTATCCGGAGAAATTTAAGGAGGAGGTGCGAAAATCGTTACGTCGCCAGGTAGATGCAGTTAATCGCGTGGTTCAACATGGCATGTACTTCTGGGATTACGGGAATGCTTTTCTGCTGGAAGCCTCACGTGCCGGTGCTGATGTGTTGAACCCGGACGGAAGTTTTATCTATCCATCCTATGTACAGGATATCATGGGCCCACTTTTCTTTGACTATGGCTTTGGTCCCTTTCGCTGGGTCTGTACGTCAGGTGATCCCAGCGACCTGGAGGTGAGTGACCGGCTAGCAGCATCTATCCTGGATGAGATCGCTTCCAACTCTCCTGCAGAGATTGAGATGCAGATGCGAGATAATATTCACTGGATCCGGGAAGCCGGGAAAAACAAACTGGTTGTAGGCTCCCAGGCACGTATCCTGTATGCTGATTGCGAGGGTCGCACAAAGATCGCAGCTGCCTTTAACCATGCAATCAGATTGGGAGAGATTTCGGCTCCGGTTGTGCTTGGGAGGGATCATCACGATGTCTCCGGAACGGACTCACCCTATCGTGAAACATCCAATATCTTTGATGGCTCCTCCTTCACAGCTGATATGGCAATTCAAAATGTCATCGGTGACAGTTTCCGGGGAGCCACCTGGGTTTCGATTCACAATGGAGGTGGCGTAGGCTGGGGTGAAGTGATCAATGGTGGTTTCGGTATGGTTTTGGATGGCACGGAGGTTGCGGAAAAGCGACTTCGGTTAATGTTACACTGGGACGTTAACAACGGCATTGCCCGTCGTGCCTGGGCCCGGAATGATGAAGCGATCAACGCGATTAGTCGCGCGATGAGAGAAGAGCCGCAACTTAAGGTGACTATCCCAAACAAGGTGGAAGATAAACTGATCAACGGGTTATTTTAATAGAAAAAGCAGTGGCAATTATTGATATGCCCCTGCCTCAAAAAAAACGCTCCGGAGAAGGAGCGCTTTTTTTTATTAACAAAAACCTGAGAAAATTTATTTTGTTCCGTGGAAGTTTGTAGCTTTCGCCGAAAGCTGCTCCATCGTTTTCTGAGAGTAATCTCCACCTTCACCATCTGCATCTTTATGACAGGAATAGCATGCAAAAGCCAGGGAAAGTCCGTCAGGATTAGCCAGTTTACCATCTGCACTAAATTGTGTGTAAGTGGCACTGGGATTGATCCTGAAGATATGAGTAGGAAGATCACCGACATATTTACCATTTTTGATCGCAGATTTAGTAGCTTTTGCCATATGGCAAGTCGTACATTCAAGCTGCATCGCTTGGTGGTTGTCTGCGTTATATGTGCTGTGACAACTTTGACAGGAGTTCTGTACACCTTCGCCGGCAGCCTTATCATCGTAACGTGTGGAAGAATGAACATCGTGGCATGTATTACAGCCAATATTACTTGCGTAGTGACCACCACTGGTTAGCCATGCGTCGTACTGCTCATGGTGCTTGATAAAGCCGCCGCTTGCAGCGATCGTATGATCAGCATTCCTGTAGTGACAGGTCCCGCAAAATGCTGAAGTTGCATCAAGGGTGATATCAATTGCCAGCTGTGTGGCAACGTGGGTGCTTCCCTTGCCGTGACATCCTTCGCACTGAATACCGCCGGCAAAGAAATCACCATCCATGCCAGGGAGTCCGTCTTTGGGAGAGCCACCATCAGCAACACTTACCCAACCGGTTGTATGGCATCTTCCGCAATTATATTTTTTTGTTCCCATCGGGTCATTAGCATTATAAGCGACTTGTGTCCCGTTTGCCAGGTTATATTGTGTATCATCCTGTTCGGTCATGATAAATCCGTTGGCATCAATAAACCGTGCTTTCCAGCCATAGCCGCCAATCAACCACGTTATATTACTCCAGGAATAACCTGCTGGTGTTGGGATTTGAAGCCCTAAGGCTGTAGTAAATGGAATAACAGGCTGTGAGTTGTTAATCACTTTATTGAGTTTATATGGATGTCCACTCTCAATAAATTTTGAATAAATCTCCACGTGACAGGTTTGACACTGATCAGATCCAACGTAAACCAGAGCTGGAGGTGGTGTTGGAGGTGGATCCTCCTTTTTCTTACAACCACCGATAACTAAAATCATTGTCAAAATGACAACCGGGAAGATCAACGATAAACGTGCAAGATTCTTCATAGTTTTTTGTTATTTAGTTCACAAAAATTATTTTGATACAAAAATATTCAGATTGATAAATCTGTACAATAACATGAATACGGTATTTTATATACCATGAAATACGTAGAAATTCAAATGGAAGCTTGAATTAATTTACTCCAGAGAGATAAGGTTGTGTTTCACTGCATATTTCAGTAACGCAACCACACTTTTGACGTTCAATTTTTGCATGATATTACGACGATGGGTCTCCACAGTTCTCTGGCTGATGTGGAGTTTCTCCCCGATCGCCTGATTGGACAGATCATCCGCAATCATCTCGATGATCTCTTTCTCACGCCGGGTAATGTGAACAGGTGGAAGGTCTGAACTGTTTTCTTGCTCTTTTCGGTGCATCAGGTCAGTAATCATGATCTCTGAGATCTTGGCGCTGAAGTATTTCTCTCCTGCAAGCACACTCTGAATGGCATTGCCAAACTCCTCTTTGGATGAATCCTTCAACATATAGCCGGAACCTCCGGCTTTCAACATCTGGTAAACATACTCTCCATCCTCATGTTGTGAGAGGGCAATAATCCTGGTGTCAGGATAATGCCGAAGTATTTGCCTGCAAGCCTCAATACCGGATAGATCCGGCATAGAGATATCCATGAAGACAATATCAGGCGTTAGTTGAAGTGTTAATGCTACCACTTCTTTCCCATTGGTAGCTTCTCCCACGATCTCAAAATCCGGATAAGAACGAAGAATTACACTTATCCCTTTCAGAATTAGTTCATGATCGTCGGCTATGATGATGCGTATTTTTTCCATGTTTAACTCGTTTTACAGGGAACCTCGATTACTAATTCGGTTCCTTTGCCCCTGGCGGATTGTATTGTGAGACTCCCGCCAAATGCGGATATGCGTTCCCTGATACTTGCCAGGCCGATTCCGCTATGACTTTTCTCCTGCTCCTCAACATGAAAACCAATTCCGTCGTCTTCCACCCCCAGAACGATCGAATGTTCATGCCTGATCAACTGGATATATGCTTTTGTTGCCTGGGAATGTCTCAGGATATTGTTGACAGACTCCTGACAGATCCTGAAAAGCACTTTTTCAAGCCGGGCATCGATCCGTTTATCCAGATTAAAAGTATCGAAAGAAAAACGGATAGAACTTTGCTGATTTACCTGGTTGATCAGATGGGATAAGGCAGGAACTAATCCGAAATCTTTTAACGCCAATGGAATCAGGTTGTGGGATATCCTTTTTGATTCACTGATCGCTGCTTTGATTTGCTCCTGAGCCTGATTAAGATCGTCTTTGAGTCCACTGCTCCCTTCCGGCAACCCTGAATCCAGGTTTTCCAGAGAAAATGAAACCGATGTCAGGATCTGACCGAGTCCGTCATGCAGATCGGTAGCGATCCGGAGCCGTTCCTTCTCCTCAGCTTCATTGATTGCGATGGTTCTCTCTTTTCTGATCTGGTCAAGCTTTTGCTCAATTTTTTTCTTCTCTGTTGCGTCATGAATTACGATAACATATCCGGAAATATTCCCATTATGATCCTGCAAGGCGGAAGCGGAGAATAATACCGGGATCATCTTTTCCTTATGAGATTTCAATGTTGTCTCAGTGAGAATATCACCACCCCCTCTTTGTTCCACTTCCATGAGCTTCGTATAGTCATCCGGATCTGCGAACAGATCTTTGATTGAAGATCCGGTGAGATTCTCTTTCGTTTCTTCCAACAGCTCTGCAGCAGCATCATTGAGAGAAGTGATTGAACCCTGTCGATTGGTTACGATCAATCCGTTGAACATGCTGTTCAGGATGTTGTTGTAAAAGTTCCGGGACACAGTAACTTCATCAATTCTTTCCAGCATCGAATTGAATGCTCCCGCTAATTCCCCAAACTCATCCCGGCTTTGAACTTCTGCTTTGGCTTTCATATCCCCTCTTTTCACCTGATAAATGGTGTCGAGAAGCTGGATGATGGGTGATGTAATTTTTTTAATAACCAAAAAGCCACCAACCAAAACAATAAATGTAAGAATAATCCCCAATAAGATGATTGTGATCGTGCTATGCAGGATGGCGATTTCATTCGTTCTCACATATTCATTTAGTTCTTCTTCAGTCTCAATCTGCAATGCCTGCGTGCCAGCCAGACTATTGTCAATGATTTTCTGCATCTGATGTAGTATCCTCATTTGTTCTGATGCATTGGGAGGTTTTGAAAACAGACTCTTTCCCAGAGAGTCAACAATCACAAGAGAGTTCCTGACACCGGCTAATATCTCTTCATTATGTCTTTTAGTAAGTACGGTTTCACAGGAGTCCAGAGCGGTTGTTACATCCGTGATCCGGTGTTGAAAAAGAGAAAGCTGTTTCACCCCCCCCTCAATCATGTATGTTTTCACAGGTGACAAGACCTGTATCAGTGAGAAACTCACCTTCTGGATGCCTTCCAGTTCCCTGTATTCCACCACTATCAGATGAGAGGTCCGTTTCAGGATCCGGACAACGATATCTCCGGCTACGGCTATAAGGATAATGAAAAAGAGGACAATGAAACCACTTAGAAACAGTTTATTGCCAATGTTGAGTCTCATGTTAATCTATCTAAATATATAGATTGTTTTGAGCGCAAAGATATAAAACCATTAGAAATTCTTCCAGACAAGCTTTTCCAGGTGAACGTCACAGAGTTGGTTCATGACTACTGAAAGTTTATCGTGTCCATAACCTTCGACAGAATATTGGACGAGTCGGAAGGTTCTGTATATTCCATTTTAATGAAGCCGTATTGTTTATTCAGGTAAATGGTTCCGATGGTATTCACATTACCGGAGGAGTGGATTCGGGAGTCGATTGCATATTTTCCGCATCTGAATGATCCGGCGGTGGTGTTGACCGGGACATTGGTTTTGGTCAGGGTGAGAAAGGTTGTGTCAGTGCCATTGATGAACCGATATTTCTTGTTAATTACGGCATCAAGGTAATATGTGTAGAGAACATCTGTGGTTGAACTGTCGCCTAGAATCGATAGTTTAAATGGTTCCACATACCATGAAAATTCTCTGGTAAAGAAGGGCCATCCACAGTCATTAGTCTCTTTTATCTGAAAGACATAGGAAGATGGTTCATTAATAACTTCCTGTTGAATAGTACATGTAACACTATCGAAACGTGTTGTATTATATCGCCAGGATCTGCCTACCTGGGGGAAGCTGAAATAGAGGGAAGGATCCATCCCCGGATTGATCAGGATGAGATAACCCTCGTATGTAACAAACTCACTACCCTTTGGGCCACATTCATTCCCTGCAATGCGGACGACCATCAGATTGTCTTCCTGCAGGTAAACGTATCCTCCCAGGTTCCAATTGGAGCACTTAGGATTTGTGGAATCACTGCATATAAGATTGAAGTAGAGCGTCCCGCTCTGGAACATAAACCCCTCAAGAAAGTTTATCTGTCCAAGTTCAAAAATGCCATTAAGCAGATCCCCGGCCGCATTCGAATAAAGTGAAACATCTCCACTCTTTTCAATCCGGGTATTGTTTTTGAAGGTCGTGATGCGTCCCCGCCATGTTCCTTTCAATTGGGCAAGTGTAACTGATTTACTATCAAAACGATCCTCTTTTTTACAGGCTTGCTGAGGGAGAATAAGGAAGCTAATCAGTAGGATATAAAAGGCAAACGAAAAACCCTTCGTAAAATCGTTATAACCGGTAATATTTTCTTGATTAAACATAGCTCTCTGTTTTGGCGATCTCCGGATTATGGCATAAATTTACAGCAATTTAGGTAGACATACAAGTCAAACATATAATATAAAACGAAAATCTATGAAAAAATTACATCTTCTGACAACAGCTATCACACTTTTTACCATTATTGGCTGCAAGCAACAGATCAAGGTAACATACAACGAAACGGCTAAAGTAGATACCGTTGATGATTATTTTGGAACAAAAATTGCCGACCCATACCGTTGGCTTGAAAATGACACATCCACCGAAACGGAAGCGTGGGTGATAGAAGAAAACAAAGTCACAGATGCTTACCTTGCCCAGATCCCTTACCGGGAGAAAGTTCGGGAAAGGCTGGAGCAGATCTGGGATTATCCCAAATTTACTGTCCCTTTCCGCGAAGGTGACTACTACTTCTATAAAAAAAACGATGGATTACAGAATCAGTATGTCCTTTATGTTAAAAACGGCATCGATGGAGAGCCCGAAGTGTTATTGGATCCGAATACCTTCAGCGAAGACGGAACCATTGCCCTCACTGGGCTTTCAGTATCCAATGATGCAAAATATCTCGCTTATAGAATCGCTCACAGCGGATCTGACTGGAATGAGGTACGGGTGATGGAGATAGAGGGGAAGAAGGAGTTACCGGATGACCTGAAATGGGTAAAATTCTCAGGGATGGCATGGGAGAAAGATGGATTTTATTACAGCCGGTATGATGAACCTGTGAAAGGGAAGGAGTTTTCAAACAAGAATGAGTTTCATAAAGTATATTACCACAAAGTAGGAACTCCACAGGCAGAAGATGTGTTGATCTACCAGGATCCGAAATATCCCCAGCGAAATTATGGAACCGATGTAACGGATGACGAACGTTTCATCATCCTGTACAAGAGTGAATCAACCAGCGGAAATGCGTTGTATTATAAAGATCTCACGAAGAAGAATATGAAATTCCAGCCACTGGTGACCGGATTTGACAACGATTATTCCGTAATAGACAACCTGGGTGACAAATTGCTGGTTGTAACTAACTACGAAGCCCCCAGGCAAGCGCTTGTAATGATGGATCCGAAGAATCCCGCTCCCGACAACTGGAACGTGGTGATCCCTGAACAGGAAGACGTACTTCGGTCAGTCGACCTCGTTGGGAACAGAATCATGGCCAGGTATATGCACAAAGCAGCAAGTAAGGCCTATCTATACGACTATGATGGGAATCAACTGAGCGAGATCAAGTTGCCGACAGTTGGCAGCATGACCGGTTTCAAAGGAAAGAAAGGAGAGGATATCGCGTTTTACGGATTTACCTCATATACCTTCCCGACAACAATCTATAAATACGATGTAGCAAATAACCAGTCGGAGGTCTATATTCGTCCGGAAATCGATTTTGATCCGGACAAATACGAGGTTAAACAAGTTGAATATCCAGGTAAAGACGGAACGCTCATAACCATGTTCATTGTGCATCAGAAGGGATTGAAGATGAACGGAGGCAATCCGACACTACTTTATGGCTATGGCGGCTTCAACATCAGTATGACTCCCCGTTTCAGCATTACCCGGCTGGCATTTATCGAACAGGGTGGCGTTTACGCAGTTCCCAATCTTCGTGGAGGAGGTGAATACGGGGAGGAGTGGCATAAAGCCGGTACCCTGGAGAGAAAACAGAATGTCTTCGACGACTTCATCGCTGCGGCTGAGTACCTGATTGACGAGAACTATACCACATCGGATAAATTGGCGATTATGGGTGGCTCCAACGGTGGATTGCTCGTAGGAGCCTGCATGATCCAGCGACCGGAACTTTTCAAAGTGGCGATCCCGG
Source organism: Bacteroidota bacterium (assembly GCA_014382125.1). GTDB lineage: Bacteria > Bacteroidota > Bacteroidia > Bacteroidales > FEN-979 > QYOJ01. The sequence continues at coordinate 8,611 of JACNKI010000047.1, forward strand.
CTGTAGGCGTTTTGGATATGTTGAGGTATCATAAATTCACGATTGGCTGGGCCTGGGCAACCGACTATGGAACCAGTGAAACCGAAGAGGGCTTCAATTACCTGATCAAATACTCACCCCTGCATAACATCAAAGAGGGGACCAGCTACCCGGCTACCCTGGTTACCACTGCCGATCACGACGACCGGGTTGTTCCTGCACACTCGTTTAAATTTATCGCTACGCTGCAGGCAGCTGATGCCGGCCCGAACCCGGTACTGATCCGTATCGAGATCAAAGCCGGCCATGGTGGCGGAAAACCCACTTCCAAGGTCATTAAGGAGTATGGCGACATCTGGTCGTTCATGTTCTGGAATCTTGGGATGATGCCATCATTTTAATTCGCTCCCACCCAACCTTTTTTGTTTTTGATTTGTCCTGTTAATATGATGTAGGGCAACCGGACCGGTTGCCCCTTCAGATGTATTATTTCAAAAAAAGTTATCCACAACGTATAACCTTTTGCCTCTAAACCGGATTAATGTCCGGAGAGAAATTATATGGCACTGTATTCAGACTCAAAAATCATTGACGGGATCAGAGAGAGTAATCATGGGGTGATTAATTTCTTGTACAAGGATTACCGGCCACTGGTCAGAGCTTTTGTCAGAAAAAATTCAGGCACCATCCAGGATGCCGATGATGTGTTCCAGGATGGGTTGGAAGCCCTGTACCTGCGTTGCCGTGATCAGGAGCTGATACTGACCTGCGCCCTGCGGAGCTATTTTTATTCTGTTTGCCGGAATATCTGGTTTCAACGATTGGAACGTAAACAACGGTTGACCTATTATCCTGATTTAATGGTCAATGATAGTAGTGAGAAATACCATGGAAGGGATAGCCTGACTAAAGAACAAAAACTTGCCCGCCATGCTCTTTTCTGGAAATATTTCAAAACGCTGCCTGAAAATTGTCAGCAGATACTATCGATGTATATTGATAAAGTTCCATGTAAGAAAGTAGCTGAGAAACTTGGATTTACTGGTGAAAATTATGCCAAAGTCAGAAAATCCATGTGTGTAAAATTATTCCAAAAAAGGATCATGAAAGACCCTGAATATTTAAATTGTATCGACCATGACCAGTGATGAACATTTGCATGAATTGATCTCCCGCTACAATGAGGGAACTCTTGAAGGAGATGAATTGGAACGGTTTCTGGAACTGCTGAGATCGGATCCTGACGTTAGATTAGAAACAGAGCTTAACAAGGAGTTAATTGAATTCCTCAATGATCGTGATCTGTTGGCATTTCTGAAGGCTGTTGATGAAGTTCGGCTTAAAAGGGAAAGAAATTCCAGATTGAATTATCTCTTGATAGCTGCAGTAATGATAATCTTTGTGGCTGTCGGATGTTTTTGGATCTATCAATATTCGATGAATAGATTCAATCGTTTTCCAATGGCTATCAACCAGGGGAGAGAAACGCCCCGATATCTGGAAGATGATCAGCAGGAGTCAGTTTTTTCAAACTGGACATCCCCTGGATATCCCGGATCAAAATGGCAAAAAGAAGTGGTGAGCTCTGAAATTCTCTCAATTGCTTTGACTCCATTACCCTACCTGGAAGGACTGGTTGGTGAAGCAATGAGATCAACCAAATTGTCTCTTCTTGAACCGCCATTCTCACTCAGAATCAATCCTGGCGACACCGTCACCTTCCGGTGGTTGAGAACTGAAACTGCTACACTTTCAATTGAAATTATGGATAACCTGGGAAATCGGTTATGGATAGTTGAAAAGTTGACCGGTGATAAAATGAATCTCAAGACATCTCAATGGAAGACCGGATTGTACTATTGGAAACTACTGGCTGATGATGACATCGTTTGTATAGGAAAGATAACCGTTATTGAACAGAAAAGATGAGGATGAAAATCACGATGCTCTGGCTGTTGATTCTCTTTACAATTGGAATCCGGATTGAAGGACGAACATGCTCTATCCAAGAACCTGTTGATTCAATTTGTCGCGTGGATACTCTTTTTCAACAGGCGAATGTCCATGCGTTAAATCGCAATTGGGATCGTGCGATCACTAGCTACCAGCAAGCGTTACAGGAGACATGTATGCCAGCACAACGGTCACGGATTCATCAGAATCTTGGATGTCTCTTTTTCCTGTTAACCGATTATGAACATGCGGCGATCCAGTTCGAATATTCCTATTCTTTGCAGATGAATCAACCTGACTCCGATGGAGAGCATCTGGCTGAGATTTGCATGAATCTTGCTTCTACCTATTATGAAATGAACAAGCCGGATAAATCTCTGTTCTGGTGGGAGCAGCTTCGCAGGATTGTGAATAAATCAAAACGATGGACGTTCCGGTACACATTAGGAAAAGGGAATGTCTATTTTCAACTGGGGAAATACCGTCGAGCTCTGTCTGAATATTTGTGGCCAATCCGCCATCTTTCTGATCATAACAAACCGTCGGGCGAGGGAATATGGATCCGCAAAAACATGGCCCTGTGTTACCGGGAACTTGGACAGCAGGATTCAGCAAAACGTTGTCTTAGCAAAGCGATAGAGCGGATTAACGTTTCAGAAGGAGAATTCCATTGGTTGGTTCCGGATCTGCTTTTTATTCAGGGTGACCTTAACCTGGAAACGCATCACTCGCAAGTCGCACTAGATCTGTTTGAACAGGGATTGGAATGGATGGATGCATCGTCTTTGATGCAATCTTATCCTCAGCTGGAGAAGGGTAGGTTCAAAACAGCTGATATCCTGAAACATAAACTGCTATGTGGGATAGTCAGGGCAAAATATCAGATGTTGATACGCATCGGACAGGATTCAGTCGTGAAAGAAAATCTGCTTCAGGAAATAATTGAGGTTATTGATCTAGGTGAGTTGCTAAAAGAGACAGAGTACCTGGGTGACATTCTCACGACTGAACCGGAATCTCAACTAAGCATGTACAATCATGCCATGAAACTCCTTTTTCAGGCTGAAAATGTATCGCATCTGCATCAACAGAACATGCTGGAAATTGCAGAAAGACAACGGAGGTTTTGTGATGAGATTGGAGATGGAGGTGATTGGGGAGAGGGAATACTATCAGACATGGACATATACCAGTTTCATGACTTGAAAAGACGGTCATTCCAGCTTCACAAACAATATCTGGCGACAGATTCCCCCCGATTCTCTTCAACACCGGATCTCCCCGAGAAACGTTTTATTGCAAAGAGTGAACTGGATTCCCTCAGCCGGCAGCTCAAGAATGAGACCAAAAGGACGGGTAGAACATTGAATCATGTCCCCGATATCAGCGATGTCTCCTCACTCCTTTTTGATGAAGAGGCCATCCTGGAATTCATGGTTTCAGACACTGCACTTTTTTCCTTTTTTATTTCACCTGACACTTGCATGATAATAAGAAACAGACTGGATACGACTTTTCTGCAAGATATCAGAAAATTTGAGTTGGCATTGAAAAGAGCGGATTCCAAAGGTTTGATTCAGTTGAGTAACAAGTTATATCACCTCCTGATCAGTCCTTTTCAACACATCCTGAAAGACAAGTCAAAGCTGTTAATCATGCCCGGGTCCGAACTTGCTCAACTTCCATTTGAAACACTGGCAGAGAACCGGACCTTCCTCATTTGTCAATATGAGATATCTTACCACACCTCTATCACTTCATGGTATCATTACCGCTTATTCGGAAATTCCGGGAGCAGGCGGGAGAGCCCAGACTACCAATGCGATTTTATCGGGTGTGCTCCCGACTTTTCTACTACATCCAAATTGGTTCATCTGCCCTATTCATTAAGTGAAGTAGACACCATTATTGAGATGTTTCGACAAGCGGGACAAATAACGTGCAGAATGAATACCGAAGCGTTTGGGGAGAAGTCAATTTTCAATACTGCAGATTTGTCACGAATTGTTCATCTGGCCAGTCATGGGCTAAACAATAAGGAGAATCCGGAATTGTCAGGTTGGATTTTAACTCCCGATCCGGCGCCATCACCCCCTGATAATCTGGTTGATGGAAGGCTTGATATGGGTGAGTTGCAATCTTTCCGGTTGCAATCAGACCTGGTTGTATTCAGCAGCTGTTCAATCGGATCAAAAGCAGAAAAAACATGGTACAAAATGACCGGTTTCCCCAGAAACTTCCTGAAGGCAGGTGTGAACCATATCCTTTTCTCTCAGTGGAATGTTTCGGATAAATATACCCGTAAGTTCATGCTTACCTTTTACCGCCATATCCTGGCAGGGAAAAGCTATCCGGCTGCTCTCAGGAAGGCAAAACTGGAGATGCTGGAATCACCCGAAACAGCAATCCCAACCATCTGGGCACCCTTTGTACTATGGTCGAATTAAATGCCCCTAAATCCCTTACTTACCCCCAAACCCCCTAAAGGGGGCTTACTCCCCTCTCCTTCTATGTTGTAAAACAAAGAGCCGGCAATTTATTTTTCATAGTCTCAATCTCAATCAAAGCACCTTTTGGCAGACCCAACACAGCAAACGCAGCCTGGGCCGGGAGGATGCCGGCATAGTAATGATTGTAAACCTCATTCATATCCACAAAGTGATCCATGGTAGTGAGGAGAACTGTCGATTTTACTACATCCTTATATGAATAGCCCGCGGCTTTCAGAATTGCTCCGATGTTGGTTAATACCAGTTCGGTCTGTGCTTTGATATCGCCGTCAATAAGCTCTCCGGACGATTGCAATTCATGACAATTAATAATAGTCCCTGAAATCTTTTTTCTTATTCAACTTCAGATCCTGCAATACACTAGCCTTCACGTTGATCGAGAAGTTCCATTGCTGTCGTGCCCCTTTCGGAACCCACCCAAAACGCATCTCCCAGCAATGAAGATCGCGATAGATATCGACAGAGGTATAGGCTAGCTGATTGTTGGTAAAGTCCCACCCGGTAGTCAATGTGACTTTCCATTTTGGTGTGATATTGAGTTGCCCATGAAAGTTAAGTGTCTGTACGATTGTAGGAGCTCTCTTCTGCTCTGCGGCTTTCCACGTACTCGTATACCGGAAATTGTAATTAACACCAAAACTCCAGGGGATATCGAAGTCAACATAATAGTCGTAATACCTCATCAGGTCTTCCTTTTCCGCCTCTGTTGCTTCTGTGGGTTCTTTTTTCTTTTTCAACTTGTCAGATGAGAGGTTGTAACTAAGGCCGATATCCCACGTAGTGTTGTCAAGCCGCAGCAATTTTTTGTTCACTTTCAGCTCAGAAGCATTGGTTCTTCTGCCCATTGTATCCAATGCATAAGGATCCCAACGGCTGGAATACTGGATGTTGAGTCCTTTGAAGATGGATGTTCTTCCGGTGAGTGAGATCGGAGCCCAATTCACCGAGTCTTTTGCAATGTCGTAAGAGGTAGAGATCGTAAAGTTGTCTATCAGTTTGATTTTCTTCGTACCGGTAATGGTGTCTTTTCGGTTTCTGACTTTCATCTCCAGGTTGTTGCTGAGACTGAATGAAATCAATCCGGACTGATCAGGAGGTGGCCCTCCGTACATACTGCCTTCAAAGATGGAATATTTCCGGGGAACAGCGTTGGAATCATTTTCAACCTCTTTGTAATACCCCCAACCAGGAGCTCCGAAATTGGGTGTATAACTAAATGTGACAGAGGGAGTAAGCATATGTCTGATTGCTACTATCGGACCGCCTTTAAATTGAAACATGCCATATATCCGTGTATTGATCGAAGAGGATAGGTTGAAATCGAACGCATTTTTGAATCCATAGATTGTATCAACTTTCATATAGGCCGCAATCGTATCATCAGGTGTAATGACCTCATCAATCCATTGCTTCTTTTTATAGGAGAAGTACATACGGTCGCGTAGATTCATGCTATTGGTGAAATTGATGTACTTAAAGATTCTCCAGGTTCCGGAAACAGGGATGCGGTGACGGATCCCATTCTTCATATCTTTAAGCCAATCGTTCTTGAACAGAAGAGAGTCATATGTATTGTATCTATTCTCTAAGTCAAGGTTGTATTTAAGTCCGATCTGTTCATACCATTTCAGTTTGCCTGCTCTCTCTTGCTTCCGGAAAGGGTATAATTGATTAATTGAAAAAGAGATCTGTGGAAAAGCAAAGTTGATGTCTTTTGTGATGGTATTCTGATTGTGATTGAAGTTCAGGTTCAGAAAATATTTTCCACTCCAATTGGTCGAGTAATTGATACTTGACTGGAACGTATTACTGAGATAAGCCTCTGTCGATGAAGATGGATTATACTTATTGAAGGTATTACTCACAATGTTCACATTGGCGGAGAAGTTACTGTTGGGTCGGGCTTTCCGGTCCTGGTTGTGGATCCACCGGAGCTCAAAGTCCTCCTGTTTCTGGAAATCCGGTGAGCCCTGAAATCCGATTTTGTTTAGCGCATATCCCAGTTTCAGAATCCCGTTATATTTATACCGTTTGACATAGTTGAAAGAGGGCTTGATCGCCCAGCTTCCCCGGGAATAGATATCACCGAGTATCTTCAGATCCATTCGCTCGTTAATTGCCCAGTAATATCCCCCATTTTCAAGGAAGAAGCCCCGGTTGGCCGACTCTCCATAGGTTGGCATGATTATTCCGGAACGCTGGCCCGATTTGTTGGGAAAATACCCGAACGGGATAATAAGTGGGGTGGGAACCTCAGCGATAGTTAGATAGGCAGGTCCCGTAACGATCTTCTTATCGGGAATTACTTTGGCTTTATTGAACCGGAATTCAAAATGGGGATGCTCTTCATTACTACAGGTAGTGTAGGATCCTGTTTTGATATAGGTTACATCATCCTCCATTTTTTTTACCACCTGACCATGAAGGTACCCTTCATCCTGTTGGGTAAAAACCCTGTGGATATAGCCTTTCTTGGTCTTGTAGTTGTAATTCATGATCTTCGATTTGAACTTCATCTCTTCCTGTGTGAATTCTGGGACTCCGATCTCATTATCAAGGGAATCGCGGGTTCCGTGTGCATAGATCATATCGTTCAGGAAATCGATCTGAATATAGTTTGCTTTCAGGTTGATATCAGTATACGTGATGTCTCCGTTATTGAACAGATACATATGCTGCCGCTTGATCTCAAAACGGAGGGAATCATCTGCTTTGTAATCTACTTGCGCTTCCAGCGAAGATTTTTTTTGACCTGCAATTGAATCAGAGGGGATGGAATCTCCAGAGGATAGAGAGTCTGGTATGATGACTGTCATGTCTATCAAAGACACAGTATCAGAGATGATTATAGTGTCAGGTAGTGGGGGTGGGATTGTATCCTGTCCCTGCAACAAAGAAGGCTTCATCATGAACAATGAAAAAAAAATGAGCAGGGAACACCCGATCTTTGTTAATATTTTCGTTAACAACTTATGTGGCAAGGTTGTTGATTAAGTTCTATCTTTGTTTTGTCAACAATGTCGGGATAACACTTGACCGGAAAGCCTTAATAACCGAGCTTCAAAGCTAACGAAAATTATGGTTGACTCTATCTTTTTAAGATACTTTAACACTCAGTTCATTAGATCTGTTTGGGTGGCGCTGTCACTTTTTATAGTGCTTCCAGATTCATTCAGTCAGGAGCGAATGATGATCAATACGGTTGTGATTGACGCCGGTCATGGAGGCAAAGACCCGGGTACGGTAGGTCGACGAACTCAGGAGAAATATGTAGCGCTGTCCGTCGCGCTGAAACTTGGAACCCTGATCCAGCGGAATATACAAAATGTTAAGGTCATCTATACAAGAGATCGGGATAAATTTATTGAACTCCATGAACGGGCAGATATTGCCAACCGGAATAATGCAGATCTTTTTATCTCTATCCATGCCAACGCAAATAATTCCAGATCCTTGCGGGGTGCGGAAACGTACATCATGGGATTGCACAAGTCACAAGCGAACCTGAATATTGCCAAGCAGGAGAATGCTTCTATTCTCCTGGAATCGGACTATTCGGCCAAATATGAGGGGTTTGACCCAAACTCAGACGAATCCTACATCACATTCAGCCTCTATCAGAACTCTAACCTCGATTTGAGCTCCCAATTTGCAGCGGAAGTTCAGGAACAGATGAAAGACCGTGTCGGGCTAAGAGATCGGGGCGTCCGGCAAGCTGGATTCCTTGTGTTGTACAAGACAACTATGCCGAGTGTGTTGGTTGAGGTGGGATACCTCAGTAATTCAGAAGAAGAGAACTTCCTGATCACGGATAAAGGACAGGACTATATCGCCTCAGCTATATACCGGGCTTTCAGAGATTTCAAACGTGAGGTGGAAAATCCGATTGGAGGAATGACTTCCAATACGACAACAAACAAGACTCCAACTGTAACCAAAACACCGTCACAGAAGGATATTGTCTTTAAGATCCAGGTGGCTGCAACCTCTGAGAAGGTCAAAACCACTTCTTACCGTTTCAGGGGTGTGAAAGGGATAGAAATGTATAAGCACAATGGAATGTTTAAATATACGTATGGCGCAGAATATATTTTTGATAATGCTCTGAATCTGCAAGCAAGAATGAAGGCGATGGGCTTTACAGATGCTTTCATTGTGGCTTTTCGAAAAGGAAAAAGAATCTCACTCGACCAGGCAAAAAAGCAGCTCGGTTTGTAAATCAGAGTTTTTCCTGTTCGGATCATTAACGGGTATATCATTTGGTTTTTGTATATTTGACAGGATTATATTACTCCACACGAAATGGCATCTAAAAAGCTGAGAATACGCAAGGAAATCAAAGTCGGTGCATTATTCATCATAGCGATTGCTATTATGGTTTGGGGGATCATGTATCTCCAGGGCATTGAAATCTTTAAGGAAAAGCGAGTTATTTACGCTGTTTATGACCGTGTCAATGGTCTTGTGGCATCCAATCCTGTGACGATTCAGGGAATGAAGGTTGGACAGGTAAAAGCCCTCTCTTTCGCCCCCGACAGTTCGCGTAGGATCATCGTTGAACTTTTCCTCAGCAATACTACCTATGCTATTCCAAAAAACTCCATCGCTCGTATTTTCAGCGCTGATCTGATGGGATCAAAACAGATCGAGATTATTCCGGGGGATTCGCCCGATTATATCAAAAGCGGAGATACGCTGATGGCTCGAACGGAAGCGACACTGGGAGAAGAAGTAAACCAGCAATTGGCGCCTCTGAAACGAAAAGCGGAGAATCTGATTAGTTCCATCGATACCCTGGCAACCATTATTCAGGCTGTATTGAACAAAAACACTCAGGCAAGCCTGGTGGAAGCCATTGAGCACATCAAGGAAGCGATTCAGAATATAACTCACATGACTTACAATGCAGATACCCTGGTGACCCAACAACGGACAAATATCGCCCGGATCATCATAAACCTTGAGTCCGTCAGCAAGAATCTGAAAAACAATAACGATAAGATCAACAATATCCTTGAGAACTTCTCTGATGTCAGTGATTCACTGGCTCAACTTCAAATTCCGGCAACCTTTAACAAGCTGAACAATGCAGTTGTAAACCTGAATCAGATAATCGACAAGATTAATCGTGGCGAAGGATCTATTGGATTGCTTGTCAACGATACAACACTCTATTTTGAAGTGGAAAAAGCTGCCCGCGATCTCAACCTGTTACTGGAGGATATCAAAGCCAATCCGAAGAAATACGTAAAACTGTCGATCTTTTAATCACCACTGAAGATCTCTTCCTTCGTCTTAGGTCGCTCTTTTGCCCGCCACTGAAAGTTCTTCAATCTCAGATCATATTGAGAAATCTCATTCTCCGGATAAAGTGTCCCGGAGGGCTCCCTGATATAGGTGATACTTTGAATCTCGTTCTCTTCGATTATGATCAGCATATCACTGGAATATACCTTGTTGATCCCGATCAATGATCTGTCATCCTCACGGGCAAAATAGATAGTCTCTGAGTTGCCGATCACGGTGATCTTGTAGATTTCGTTGTTCAGAAAATAAGCGACCATGTCTTTCCCTTTGATCTGGTTGAACTTGTTGGTGTCGTCCTGTGATATGATGAAAGCCGATTTGCGCATGACCATCGTATCAAGGACTCCATCTCGAATAGTGAGGGTAATCGTATCAGCCGTCAACTGGTTCTTCGCCGACCAGATTACAGGATCATGATACATATAGAGGGTGGAATCAGAACTGTGAAATGCAAGGGAATCGCAAGCGCCTTGAAGGTCCTTACGAAAGAATTTGACTTTGAAGTAAGCAAACATCGCTTTGATTTTCTCATGCTCCTCTTTAGAATCGAAGAAGGCCCTTATGGTGTCGCCATGCATGAATAATGAATCGTTTTTATCGATCAGGATGCCCATGGCCCGTTGTGTCATGAATCCGACTCCCCGTTGCCGGATGATCTCCCCGTAATTCCCGGTGAGGACGATGTCCTGAATCGTATCCAGGAGCATGGCGTTATTGAATATCTGTCCGTAACCATTTACCCGCTCATAATAAATAGTATCACCGGTAATGAGCTGTGCCTCATGATAGATTTCGGCCCCGTGACGAAACAGCGAAATATCCTTTTGAGTATCATACCAACCATCGGTACAGTAGATCGAATCAATCTTATCCTTACTTACGATGGTTGAGGGGCCATAAAAGTAAGCGATCTCCGTCACCGTATTATACATCAATGTATCGGAATTCATAATGTAGTCAGGATTGATCAGGATCACCTTCTCCTTGAAGAAAAATTCTTTCACACGAGTGTAGTAATAGCCATATTTGCTGACAAGGTTATTGTCGTCGTTGACGATTTTTCCCCAGTTGTCATACCAGGCTACCTGCGTTCTGCGATTAAAATCAAGACTATCGGTAGTCAGGATCGTCTGGTTATCAATCAACCGGACATTTCCCCACACTTTGGCAATCTTGGTGTATCCGTTGTACTGTAATGAATCCCCATACAAATTCAAGGTATCAGATGCTTTAATATGAACGTTGCCATATGCCATCACAACATTCTCAATGTCATTTAAGTGGGCACTGTCACAATATAAGTATCCGGTATCATGACGTAAAATCACATTTCCAATAATCCGCTGGATATCGGGCCCGATAGCTTCATTGTACTCCCACGTATCTGCACGCTCAAGGTTGATCCTGGTAGTATCCTGGGCAAAAAGATGGCCGGATAAACAGATGACGGATGCCAGAATAATAAAATAGATGATTGTTTTTCGGAATATCGAATACATCATGGCTGAAGAGTTCACCGCAAATGTCGGTTTTTTTCGGGAATTGCTTGCCGAAGAAAAGATTTTTAACTTCTTTTAACGGTGATTACTTCCATTAAAAAAATATAGTATATTTGCATGTAATTGATCACTAAAAAGAAACATCATGAAGAAATTAATGAAACTAGAAGCCTGGATTGCCGCCTTAATTGGCCTTGCGTTGATTATTGTTGGTATCGTCATGTTTTTTGTTTATTTAGATGTCTGCGCAATGACCTGGAATGACTGGTTAAACGCTTCCATGCCATTCATCATGTGGGCAATCTGCATGAGAGTATTTGCCTATACCCACGAGGAGAAGAAGAAAGAGTAGTTTACTGATTATCTGTCGCTTTTTTGACACTTATAGTATTTATCAAGCTTGTTCATTATCCGATAAATCGCTACTTTTGTGCCCTCTTCCCAATTCATAAGATTGCATGAAACAAGACCCATTTGATCCTCACCAAAACTATGAGGAGACTCGGAACACTATCGGATACGTTACCCGCAAAGAAGCTACCCAAAAAGATTACGACCGCATTGGATTCATGTCGGGCCTGGAAGTTCACCAGCAACTGGATACCAAAGAGAAACTGTTTTGCCGTTGTCCGGCTGGTATCTATCAGAAACCGGATGAGTTTGATGCAGAGGTGATCCGTCACATGCGTCCCACGCTTTCTGAACTGGGAGAATATGACGGGACTGCTTTGATGGAATTCAAGACCAGGAAGGAGATCGTCTACCGGATCAGCAATAAAACGGCGTGCACTTATGATGTAGACGACACACCTCCCTTTCCGGTAAACCGGGAAGCCCTCAACATTGCTCTCGAGCTTTCTCTGCTCTCTAACCTGAAGATTGTAGGAGAGGTACATATCACACGTAAACAATACCTGGATGGGAGCATTCCTACAGGTTTTCAACGGACAGCAATTATAGGTGTGGAAGGGGAGATTCAGCTCAGGAACAAGAAAGTCAGGCTGATTCAGCTTAGTCTGGAAGAGGACTCCTGCCGTGAGGTTTCAGACATCGGTCACCAACGGATCTATCGCACGGACCGCCTGGGGATACCACTCATCGAAACGGTTACCTATCCCGATTTCAAGAATCCTGACGAAGTAAAAGAGGGAGCTGACTACATCCGGTTTCTGAATCGGAGCACCGGGAGAGTAAAAACGGGTATTGGTTCCACACGTGCCGATGTGAACGTCAGTTGTGAAGGAGGTACCCGCGTCGAAATCAAAGGGGTTGCACATACCGGCTGGATGCCTGAACTTACACACAATGAAGCATTCCGTCAGTATGCCCTGCTTCATATCCGGGAGATCCTTAACACACGGATCAAGGAACCAAAAACATGGGAAACCGTTACCCGCCTGATTACCACGGAAGATCTTCCTTTAGAGGTACCCACACTCAAAGAGGTAGTTCGACTGGGATACCCTGTATATATCATCAACTTACCGCATTTTCATGGGATCCTCTCCCATTTTTTGCAACCTGAAAAGACCTTTGCTGATGAACTGACCAACAGGTTAAAAGTGATTGCCTGCATTGAAAAACCTAACATGCTTCACTCAGAGATGGTCGACGACATAGTGGGAGAGAAGAATTGGGATCAAATTCGTGACATGTTGAATGCCGGAGAAGAGGATGTACAGGTGATTCTCTGGGGGCCGGAAGCAGATATTCCGACGGCCCTGGAAACGGTGGAAGAGCGTTGTCAGATGGCCTTGGAACGAGTGCCTAATGAGACCAGGAAATCATTTGAGAATGGTACGACGATTTTTGAGCGTGTATTGCCGGGAGCCGACCGGATGTACCCGGATACAGATACCGCTCCAATCCCACTGGATGAATCATTAATTGAAGAGATGGCAAGCCACCTTCCGGTGGATATCTCCGACAGGATCGCGCAATTGAATGAATGGAATATACCCGGGGATACGTTTTCTTACCTTCTGAAGAACAATCTCGTTCCATTGATCGGAAAGATTCGGGATGAACTGGGAATCCCGGCCAGGTTTACTGCTACGCTTCTGGCCCACAAACTGAACTATATGGAGCGGCAACTGGGCCCGGTTCCTGGTTTTACACCTGAGAAAGTATACGATCTGCTGGCGTTTTTGAAATCCAAAAAGCTGGATCCCGCAATAGCGAAAAAGATGCTGTGGATCATCTACCGCCATCCGGAACGCGATTTCGATTCTGTATTGGTAGAGGTGAATTTCAAGGAACATTCCCATTCTGAAATCGAGAAGATGATCCCTCGCCTGGTGGAAAAATACCAGGAGATAAAAACATCAACAAAAGATGGAGTCGGAGCAAACTGGGTTATGGGAGAATTGAGGGGAATGGCATTGGGCAACATATCTTTGAGTGAACTAAGCAAACATCTGGCATCCAACATCCAACATCCAATATCCAACATCCAATTATGAGCGACGACAATTTCCAGGGATACAAAGGACGGGCACTTAAAATGCTGAAGAAATTCAACGCCCGGGTATGGGCCAAAGTGAGGGTGAATACCACCCGTGGTGTGTTTGAAGGAACCATTCTGCCCAGAGCTGAGAATACTGATGACACACATATTGTCATGAAATTCTTCACCGGGTATAACATTGGAGTAGATACCGACACCATCACCAACATCGAAGAGCTTGGATACAAGAAAGCCAACTACAAGATTCCCGAGAAAGAGTTCCCTTATTCGGAAGATAAGCCTAACGTAAAGCTGTTAGGGACAGGCGGTACCATCGCATCCCGTCTCGATTACCGTACCGGAGCCGTAATTCCTGCATTCTCGCCCGGAGAATTGTATGGCGCAGTTCCTGAGCTGGCTGATATCTGCAACCTCACTACCGACAAACTCTTTGGTGTCTTCAGTGAAAATATGGGGCCGGAACAATACAAGGAACTTGCACATGCGATCGGAGAAGAGATCAAAAAAGGCACAGATGGAATTATAATTGGCCATGGAACAGATACGATGCATTATACCTCTGCAGCGCTCACCTTCATGGTTCAGAATTCACCTATCCCCATCGTCATTGTCGGATCTCAACGCTCGTCGGATCGACCAAGCTCAGATGCCGCACTCAATCTGATGCATGCCGCTACAGCAGCCGGCCATGGGGATATCGCCGAGACGATGGTCTGCATGTTCGGCCCAACCTCCGATGAATATGGTTTTCTGCACCGTGGAACCCGGGTTCGGAAGATGCACTCATCTTACAGATCTACATTCCGAACTATCGGGGATACACCGCTGGCAACTGTTACCCGGGAAGGGGTTTTCCCTATCAAGCAAGATTTCAAGAAGCGCCGGAAAGACCGGGACGTAACGATCCTTCCCTATTTCGAAGAGCGTGTAGCCATGATCTACTACTACACAAATATGCATCCCGACATGATCGATTCATTGATTGAGAAAGGATACAAAGGGATCATCATCATCGGAACCGGACTGGGACATGTCAACAAGCCCCTGTACCCGGCTATTGAACGGGCGGCAAAAGCAGGGGTGGCTGTCTATATGACTCTTCAAACCCTATGGGGGTATGTGCACATGTTTGTATACGATACCGGCCGCGACATGATGGCCAAAGGGGTGATCCCAGCCGAAAATATGCTGCCGGAAGTTGCCTACATCAAACTTAGCTGGGCCTTAGGCCAGACCGATAATCTGGAGAAAGCCAAAGAGATCATGCTAACCCCAATCAATGACGAGATCACTCCCCGTGAACCTTACAATGGCTACCTGATCTACCAGGGTGGAGTCCCTGAAGTAGAAGAGTTTATCAGGAAGTTCCATAAGTAAGACTCAAATCCAGTTATCCAGTCATCTAGTCATCCAGGATCCAGCATCCAGTTATCCAGCATCCAGGTTATAAATCTCCTGGATAT
>JACNKI010000238.1 GCA_014382125.1 Bacteroidota bacterium
TGGCCTGCTCCTCTACAACCGATTCCTGGTGCCTAAATCAAACTGACAACTCGTTGTTGTTGATTTTGGATTGATATTTCGGTATATTTGTATCTGAAGTATTCACCAATCAGATGAAATATCTTACACTTCTCATATTTCTTATTTCAGGGTTAATCAATACAGGGATGTCACAGGAAAAAATTTACCACCCCGTAGATATCGGGCAGCATTTTGATCAAAACGGTGTTCAGGAAGAAACGTTATCCAGGGTGGAAGAGATTTTTTACCTGGATAAAGATAACCGAAGCGGAATAAATCCTGAAGCGTTGCAGTCACTCATTGAGCTCCGGGACAGTTGGATGAAAGAGAACAGGGAGGAGTATCTGAATAAGTTTGCTCCCGATCCGGCTTTTTGCGTGGATGAAGAATCTACAGTTGATGTCGTCATAAAGGAGTTTTCGCATGACAAGGTTCGGATCTTGATCGTTTTCACGATCGGTCACTCCCGGTGGCACCACTACCACCTGTTGCTGAAAGATTGCTTGATTGATCGTACGGATAAAGTAGATCAGATGTTCCGGCTGAAGCAACTCGAAGATCGTTATGGGGCTGCATTCAACGGAGTTGGGCACGGTGCTTCTTTTCATGACTTGCTGCGATC
This sequence comes from Bacteroidota bacterium, assembly GCA_014382125.1. Lineage (GTDB taxonomy): Bacteria > Bacteroidota > Bacteroidia > Bacteroidales > FEN-979 > QYOJ01. The sequence continues at coordinate 644 of JACNKI010000238.1, forward strand.
ATTTGGACTGAACTTTCAGGAATATGTTGGTCAGTCAATGCAATACAGAACCCTTTATTACCCAGACCAGAACCTGGAAGTAGTTCTTCAGGATGGCATAGTCAAATATTTGGTGGAAGAGAAGCCGGCATGGGTTGAAAAATTAGGCACGGAAGAGGAGCCAGAAGAGGAAGAGATGATATTCCCATATGATCATTTCACTGTGAAATATGTTCATGATATCGGATTTGCTGCCATCGACTCAAACGGGAACTTTCTTTTCGAAGTCTTCCCTTATGACAATGGTCCGGATTACCCATCAGATGGCCTCATCCGTATCCTTGAGAAAGGAAAAATTGGATATGCTGACCTGGAAGGGAACATTGTGATCCCGCCTATGTTCGAATGCGCTTATCCCTTTCAGAACGGAGTGGCGAGGATATGCGAAGAGGGAACCCTTGTCAGAGAGGATGAGCATGATGCCTGGAAGGAAGCACGGTGGGGAGCGATCGATAAAGAGGGAAACATCATCGTGGTGCCCTTCGACCTGGGGATGTTTACCCTGGACATGTTAGAGTTAAAGCTCTGGCTCTATCTCAATTTTGCCGGAAAAATCGAAGCAAAAACCCGCTGGGGGAAGCCTGACCAAATAAATTTCTTTGTTAACGGAGAAGGTGGTGGCCATTTTGTGGATCTATACTCGGTGGCAACAGGCAAGCAATTGCTGGTCTACCTGTTTCTGCCATGGCAGGATCTTTTCCAGCAAACATCTTCTGATCATGATGCCCGAATTCCAACGGCACAGCTTGTTACTGTTACACAGAAATATATTGTCTACCTGGTCTCTATGTCGCCTCAACTTTCAGATGAGGAGATGGATGATGTCATGGAATTATCGGATATGATGAGGCAACTCATCGGGTATGATGAAGCACAACAAATAACAGAACAACAGGATGGGATTACATCCCCCGGAGGCATGAAGATCATCTCCCTGAAAGAGTATCCGTTTTATATGGATGTGTCTGTGGCAATCCCGGGAACAGGACTTGTCTCCCCGGATGATATCAGAATGGAGTTCCCGCGGAAGATGATCCTGCTACATCAGATTCCTGACATGGGAGCGGTGAGGAGTAACTGGATCAAACCGGGACCACCGGAGGATGATTCTGGGAGCCCGGGAAAAAGAGTATCGGCCTTCCCGTGAAGAGTTGGTCTTAAATGAGATCGGAGACAGAATTAGTTATGTGGTCTCGGAAACAGACCCTGAACAGTTGGAAAACCTGTTAAAACAGATTAAAAAATATCCGAAAGCTGGAAAACGATAAAACGGAGTTGAAAAGATCTTCACCTCACCACCTCTGTGTACAATTCCGGCAAATCTCAATTGACTTTCTGTTTTTCAGGATCCTCTTTCTGAACTCCCGGTACTTCTCTCCCCGCCAAATCTTATCAAACGATTGTTCATTCATGTCTCCCATGGTATGTACGGCATCTTTATCAAAACAACACGGCACCACCTTCCCGTCCCAGGTAATTACACACCCGCTCCACATCCGGAAACACCGATTGCGAAGCTTGTTTTTAATAATATATTGGTGACTTGAGATTTGTGACTGGTGACTCCTTACCTTCATGCCTCCATGCTTTCCTGCTTTTGTGCCTTTCTTCCTGTATCTCGACCACTGCCCGCCATCAGGCATCAACGGATTCCCCTGTTCAAAATCATAAAACTGCGCGGTTTTCAAAACAGTTCTGTCAACTCCTAACGAATTTCCTAATTTCTTAATTTCCTTAATCTGGTGCTGGTTTGATTTTAATACCAGAAACTGGATCTCCAACCTGGGATGCCGGATACCCATCTCTTTCCTGATCCGTATGAAATCCCGGATTCCTTGTACAACCGTTTCATAATCCCCACCTACACGATAGTTCTCATAGGCCTCCTGATTGGTTCCATCCAGTGAGATAACCAGATTGTCGAGACCGGACTCTATGGTTTTCCGGATGTTTTCCTCCGTGAGATAATGACCGTTTGTAGATGACCAGACATAGATCTTTTTCGATTTCGCATAGGAGATCATGTCGAACAGAAGTCTGTTCAGGTAAGGTTCACCCTGAAAATAAAGTATCAGATAGAGAAGTTTCTTTCCGGCCTGGTCAACATAAATCTTGAATCTTTCGATGTCAATAGATCCTGATGAACGGGTTAATCCGTGTTGCCCTGTAGGGCATTCAGGGCACTTAAGGTTACATTTATTAGTGGGTTCAATGGAGATGGAAATGGGATGCCCCCAGTGAATGGTCCGATGAAAGATTAACGAGAAGATATATCCGGAGAAAATCTTCAGAAGATTATAGAATACACAGAAACAGCGCTTCCACATCCGGCATCATTTTGTTCCGGTTGTCTTTGAGAGTTGTCTCCGCTTTTTCCTTCTCTCGATCAATAATTTTCCGATGGCGAAGGCTTTTCCAATCACCAGGTTTGAAGCTGCCACATCTCTGGAAACAGATCCCAGGAGATTCCGGAACGATAGTGTATCAATCAATCCTCTGTAATCCTGGTCGATATCCTGTTCTTTTCTTTCAATCTGATCCTGTAAGATCTGTTTCCTGATCAACAGGTCCCTCATCGATCGAACAGGTTGTTGTAAATATCTATTCATCGTTTTGATCCTCCAGGATTATATTAGACATCTTTGAAACCAGCGGATTGATAAAGAGTGGATATCGCAGCAGGTATACAAGAATCCCAACCATAATATAGAATCCTACAACAATCAAGGCTCCGACATAGGAGGGCCCGATGTATTCGCCCCACCAAAGGATAAATGCGAACGAAAGGAAGAATATGATGAGCATGACCAGAATAAAGATGATCAGGAAGATGATGAAGTGAGTCATGATTTGCGCCATCTTTTCAGCGGCAACTAGCTTGAAATACTCCAGTTTGAGGGCTACATACTCTTTGACATTATCAGAAAGTGATGAAAACTGTTCACCGATTTTTTTTGTTTCCATAAGGAGGTTGTAAACAGATGGAACTTATTTAGGTTTTCGGGTCTTGGGCCGTCCTCTCTTTAGAGGCGGCTTGTTGCCAACTTTCTCTTCCTTTTCCAGGTTGAGGGCGGATTTGATGTCGTCGATCTCTTCGGCAAACTCTTCATGGAGTTGATCTGCCAGATCATTGAAATTCTCTTTCAGTTTCTTCCTGGTTGTCGTTCCTTTATCAGGAGCAAACAGGATACCGACTGCCACCCCTGCTGCAAAACCTGCAAGGCCGGCCAGAAATGCGCTTGAATAACTTTTTGCCATAATACAAGGATTTTCACAAAGATAATAACAATTCTTTTATTACATCTGTTGAGTCAGACTTCTTACTGTTTTGAACTGACTCAGAAATTCTTTTAACAAGATCCGGATTAAGGTATACGTAGGAACGGCGATTATCATAGCTGGGATACCTCCCATCGTTCCTGCAGCGATGATCACAAGGAAAATCTCAATAGGATGGGCTTTGACACTTTTTCCATAGATCAACGGTTCGAGAACGATCACATCAATCAGGATGATGGTGATGTAAACCAGGATAATCCGAAGTGCAGTCGGACCCATCATAGCATAATCGCCTACACTGACCACACCGGTTACACCCAGAATAACACCCATCAAGGTCGCCATGACCGGACCCAGGTAAGGGATGATATGGATGATCCCACCAAAGAGTCCGATTACCAGTGCACCTTCAATACCAATGATCGTCAGACCAATCGTATACAACGTGACCATGACGATGATATTGATCAGCAGGCCGATGTAGTAACGGGAAAGGAGGTGTTTGGTTTTCTCAAATACACGAATGGCCTTAT
>JACNKI010000112.1 GCA_014382125.1 Bacteroidota bacterium
GTTTACAGCAAAATGGCACGATGATCTGGCCGATGCGTTAGTAGAAGCAGGGAATTTTAACATCAAAGATTTATCATCTACAACAGATCAAAACTATGAGGTTGGAGGAAACTTCTGGCAGGAGGGAGAGGAGTTAAAGATTCATGCACGCGCAACAAAAAACGGAGAGTTACTCGCTGTTTCTGAAGGGAGTATTCCGATAGCCTGGCTCGAGGCAGAAAAAATTGATTTTATCCCGGTTCAACTAAGAAAGATTGCCTTATTGGATGATATAGAATTGAAAGCAATCAATCCTCACCAAACTGAAAAGAGAGGGAAAGCATCCAGCGTCCCTCTGGAAGTCCAGGTTTTGATAGCTCAAAACGGAGAGCTGAAACCTTTCTCCAATGTGCCCGTTATCTTTGTGTCGAAACAAAACGGGAATATTCTCTGCAAAGGAAACAGCAATGAAACTGGGATGGCACAAGGATTTTTACCCGGGTTACAAACCAATGCCACATTGGTTGAGATTAATGCGCAAATTGATATTTCAGCGTTTGCAGATCTTGATACAAATACGGCTTTGTATGCACTGGTTGAACAACAGAACCCAATCCTTCCTGCTTCTTTCCGGATCAACATGGAGCGCCAGGTTTTTTATATTGAAAGCGAAGAGTTAATGGGGCAGTCCCCGATGGAGATAAATACAATTGAACCGGTGATCAAACACTATTTTGCCGGCAAAGGATATTATTTTACCAACATTCCATCTGATGCGGATTACACGATCCTGATCGAAGCTTCTACTACGACTGGTAATAAATATCAGGGCATCTATTTCTCCTTTGTTGATGCCAATCTCTCGATCGTTGATCATTCAACAGGCAAAGAGGTTTTTAAAACTCATATCGATCAGGTTAAAGGCGGTGGGAGTGATTTTACGAAAGCTGGCAAAAAAGCCTTTGTATCAGCTGCCGCCAGATTAAAAGAAAAGATCCGGGCAAGCGGATTTGAATGATGGTTAAATTCGTGAATCATAATTCGTCATTCGAAATAACCCCTCCTAGAGCATTCGCTAATATACCCCATCCCCCGGCCCCTTCCCCACATATTTACTACCCCATCCCCCGGCCCCTTCCCCACATATTTACTACCCCATCCCCCCGGCCCCCTTCCCCAACAAGGGAAGGGGGAGAAAAAAGTCTATCCCTTATTGGGGCGGGATTTAGGGAGGGGTAATAAAAAATATATAACCTTTCCCCCCTTTCCTGGATTAATGGGAAAAATTTAGTATGATTTACCGAAGAAGTCTCAGGTTGAGTTTCCCATTTTATTATAACGTGGATGCTTTCCTGTTAAGGTTGGCCAGGGAACAACGTAAGAATATGACCCCGGCTGAAAAAAAACTCTGGCAGAGGATTCGAGGAATGAGACTGGGTATGAAATTCCGGCGGCAGCACCCGATTAATCGCTTCATTGCTGATTTTTATTGTCATGAAGCTAGATTGGTGGTGGAAATTGATGGTGGGTATCATGATGAAGAGGAACAACAGAAATATGATGCTGGAAGAACGAAAGAACTGGAAGAGTTTGACATCAGGGTAATACGGTTTACAAACGCTGAGGTAGAAGAGAATCTGGCGGGAGTAGTAATGAGGATTAAGAATTCACTACCCCATCCCCCGGCCCCTTCCCCGCAAAGGGAAGGGGAGTAGAAAGGCCCTCCCTTGTTGGGGAGGGATTTAGGGAGGGGTAGTTGACTAGCTGGAAGAGGATTTAGGGAGGGGTAGGTAATACAGGGAACCTCATCTAAATAAATCCCTCAATCTCTCTCGCGTGCTCTTTCTCCTCTTCAATCACCTGGTGGAGCAGTCTTTTGGCGTCACTTTCGGTACGTTTCTCCAATTCGGTGTAGAAGGTCACGCTGTCGTTTTCAAACTTCAATGCGATCTCCAACGCTTCCCTGGGATTGTGAACGGATTTAGCTAACTCAACCCCGGCTCCGGCTTTTCCGAAGATGTGCTGACCGGCCAGGTAATTGATGTAATCCTCGGCTTCATCCAGGTTAAACTCAAATTTCTCAGCTTCGAATCTCTTAGCCAGTTCCTGGAAGATGGTGATGTGATGCAACTCTTTTTCAGCCAGGTCGAGGAAAAGGCCTTTGATATCATTTTCTTTGTTAATTGCCTTAGCGGCAGCAGTGTAAAAAGCATAGCCATTCTCTTCAATGCGAACGGCTATCTCGATGATCTCTTCTCCGGAATAGTACATACGTTAAATCTTTCCTGCAAAGTTAACAATATTGATATTCTCATCGTTTCGCTGTTCAAAAAGTAACATAAGAATCTGTATGAATATGAAAAACAGTTATATTTGCAGTAAGTCAGAAAGAAAACCGAATATTAATAAAATTTACCACCATGAAAAAAGCTCTATTTACCCTTGCGCTTTCCCTGAGCATACTGTTTACCTTTTCTCAATCCGTTCAACGGTCCTATGTGGTTGTTGAGATCGGAACCGGCACCTGGTGTACCTATTGTCCGGGAGCCGCCAATGGCGCTCATGACTTAATAGCCTATGGCCAACAGGTAGCTGTGATCGAAAACCACAATGGCGATGCCTTTGCTAACACATACTCGAATGCACGTAACACCTATTATGGGATTACCGGATACCCGACAGCTTTCTTTGACGGAACTGGTTCACTGGTTGGAGGAGCCGCCTGTCCGAACGGGAATGTATACGCGTCGTATCTTGCTTTGTATAACACGGCTTATGCTGTTGCTTCTCCTTTGGTGATCGATATCGCCGGCACCAATACCGGGAACACCTACAACATCACGCTGTCGATTCTCAAACTGAGTACGATCTCTTCCACCGACCTGAAAGTTCACCTGGTATTAACTGAAACGAACATCCCCACAGCACCCTGGCCGAGTGCCGGTTGCATGCATCAGGTTGATTATGTAACACGTCTCATGGCCCCGGATGAAAACGGAACCGACATCAGTTTTACGAGCGGCGATTTCCAGGTCGTCAACCTATCCTTCACCAAAGAATCATCATGGGTAACAGGTGAATGTGAGTTGGTGGCCTTTGTGCAGAGCGATGGCGCTAAAACGATCTATAATTCGATGAAAGTCGCCCTGACTGCACTCCCGCCCCCCATAACTGTCGATTTCACCGGCACCCCCACCTCGGGCTGTGCGCCTGTTATCACCAACTTTACAGGTACAGCACCTGGAGCCAATACATGGCAGTGGAATTTCCCCGGCGGATCCCCCGGCACTTCAGCCGTCCAGAATCCTACCGTAACATATACGACCACCGGAACCAATGATGTAACATTGTCAGCTTGGGATGCTGCCACCGCTCGTGGGAATACCATCACCAAATCCGACTACATCAGCGTGATTGCAGCACCTGGTGCTGGTACGATGCCGCAGGGTGATAACGGCATGTGTATCAACCCGGCCGATGTGACCTATACGACCACAAGCATTACCGGAGCCACCAGCTACACCTGGGATCTGACACCTCCCGCTGCAGGTGTAATCTCTCCGTCAGGCACCTCCTGTACAGTTAATTTTGAAGATACATGGACAGGTACAGCTGAATTGAAAGTAAGAGGAAGCAACAGCTGCGGAGACGGCGACTGGTCACCTTCACTGGAGATCACTGTAAGCGAGCAGCCGACAGACCCCGGTACACCCACGGGTCCGGATCAGCTATGCATGAATGCTCCCGACACCGATTATACCACAACAGGAGCTTCACCAACTACCTCCTACACCTGGGAATTACTTCCTTATGAAGCTGGTTCACTTTACCCGAGTGGGAATACCTGTACAATCGATTGGGTAGATACCTACGCGGGTACTGCCACCCTCCGGGTGAAAGCGTTAAATGGAGCCTGTGAAAGTAACTGGTCAGACTACTTAACAATCACCGTAAACCCGGGCCCGACAGCTTTCACTGTAACAGGAGGAGGTCCTTATTGTGGACAGGGAGGCTCAGGAAGCCCCGTTGGACTCGACGATTCAGAGACAGGAGTAGATTATACACTCTATCTCGATGGCACGCCAACTACAACGGTCGTACCCGGAACCGGCAGTGCCATCTCATTCGGAGATCAGATGAGCGCCGGTGAATATACTGTAGAAGGCTCGAATACAGCAGCCGGCTGCGACAATTTCATGCTGAATTCAGTTATAGTGACGATCGATCCGGAACTGCCTGCTATCCCCGACGATCCTACCGGACCGGTAGAAGTTTATACCGGCGACACCCCGACTTCGGAGTACAACACAGAACCAGCAACCTATGCTACATCATATACATGGGAACTTACTCCTGCTGCTGCCGGGAACATCGATGGTGCAGGTACTATGGGAACCGTGACCTGGGATCTAACCTATAGCGGTCCGGCTGAAGTGAAAGTTCAAAGTGTCAACTCCTGCGGAGGA
>JACNKI010000072.1:0-19206 GCA_014382125.1 Bacteroidota bacterium
ACGGGTATTTGTTACAGGGTTAGGTATCCTTTCAAGTATCGGTAAAAACCTTTCGGAGACCCTTGATTCCCTCCTCGCTTCCCGATCTGGTATTGGCCGGATCAATTTTTTAAATACACGACACAAAGAGAATTTTCCTTTTGCCGAAGTTCCTCTGTCCAATGAACAACTGGTTGAACTTGCGGGTATTCTGAATCAGGATGGATACTCCCGTAACACGCTGTTGGGCATCATTGCAGCGAACGAAGCTTATCATCACGCCAGGTTGAATGAGATCTCTCCTCTTCCCACAGGATTGATCTCAGCTACAACCGTTGGAGGTATGGACAGGTGTGAATTGTATTACAAGGACTTCCTTACCAACGATAGTCGAAATGCATATATCGATGGATATGATTGCGCTGACAGCACAGAACGGATTGCGGATAACCTGCAAATAAACGACTACATTACTACACTCAGTACAGCCTGCTCCTCTGCTGCAAATGCGATCCTTCTTGGCGCCCGGATGATTAAGAGCGGTCAATTGGATCGGGTTGTTGCCGGTGGTACCGAAGCGTTAACCAGTTTTCATGCGGACGGTTTCAGTTCCCTGAAGATTCTCGACACTGTCCCCTGCCGTCCGTTTGACGCAAACCGGAAAGGGATCACTCTTGGCGAAGGCGCTGCTTATGTGATCCTTGAATCGGAAGAAGCTGCCAGAGCCGGAGGCAGAGAGATCTTTGCAGAGTTGGTCGGCTGGGGAAATGCATGTGAGGCATTCCATCAAACGGCATCATCACCCGATGGGAACGGAGCTTACCTGGCAATGGAAAAAGCCCTGAAAATGAGCGAACTGAACACCCACGATATTGACTATATCAATGCACATGGCACGGGTACTGATAACAACGATCTGGCCGAAGGAATCGCTATTGAGAAACTCTTTGGAAAAAATATCCCACGGATAAGTTCAACCAAACCTTTTACCGGTCACATGACCAGTGCGGCAGGTTCTGCAGAAGCGATCCTCTCTGTTCTATCCATCAGGCACCGGATGGTCCTGCCAAACCTGAATTTTCAGACACCCATGCCTGAGCTGAACTTCACACCGGTAACGACATTCATGAAAGATACAGATGTCCGGGCTGTCTTGTCGAACTCATTTGGATTTGGAGGAAACGACACTTCGTTGATTTTTAAGAAATAAAAAATGGAGTTTATTTGTTATTTGATGCTTGATATTTGATACTTAAATTATATGCCTGCATACATCAACGGAATTGGCCTGATCTCACCTCAGCAAACAACTGATTCAAATTCGATTTTGCCTGAAGTGAAGGAGTATACAGCTGATTATCTGACTTGCATCGAGCCCAATTACAAGGAGTTTATTAATCCGATCGCTCGTCGCAGGATGAGCAGACTGATTAAGATGGGAATCACGGCAGCTAAATTAGCTCTTTCAGATGCAAACATGCTCCCCTCCACTTCAGGGGAGGGTTCGGGGGAGGGATCATTACCCGACGCCATTATTACCGGTACAGGCCTTGGAAGTGTCGAGGATACGGAAAAGATCCTTTCCGGAATGCTCGCGGGAGAGGCGCTGATGAACCCTACACCATTTATCCAATCGACATACAACACCATCAGTTCACAGATTGCCATTACCCTGAAATGCCACAACTACAACTCGACCTACGTACATCGTTCATTCTCTTTCGAGAGCGCACTTCAGGATGCACTATTGCAGTTCGATGAAGGAATAGCTGCTTCAGTCCTGGTAAGTGGCATCGATGAGATGACACTGAACCATCTCACTATCACACGCAAAACCGGACACTGGAAGATGGAGCCAGCCAATAACCTTTCGATCCTGTCATCCCATACACCCGGTGCACTTGCCGGAGAAGGCGCTGCCTCTTTCATCCTGGCAAACGCACCATCCTCGTCTACATACGCATCACTCAACGGAGTACAAACGATTTACAAACCGGCAGATGTCATCCAGATAGAAAATCATATACGACGGTTCCTGTCCGGATATGGCCTTTCGACAGACGATATGGATGCAGTAATCCTCGGTTACAACGGAGATTGTGATTACGACTCCATTTACGATAAGCTTGGATCCAGCATCTTCAGTGAACAGCAACAGCTCTGGTATAAACACCTGTGCGGGGAGTACTATACATCTACGGGATTCGCTCTCTGGCTGGCAGCAAACATCCTCAAAAATAGCCTAATCCCAGCTTCTGTCAAACTGAACAACCACAATCCGAAACAGCTTAAAAACATCTTGATATATAACCAGTACAGGAACATCAATCACTCGTTGATGTGGCTATCAAAATAAACACCTTTTTCTTGTACCTTTGTCCCGGTTTTTCTACTCCATTTGAATGTCGAAACGAGTTTTTATTACCGGAACAGGGATTATTTCAGCCATCGGAAATAATGTTTCAGAGGTTTTCACTTCCCTTCAATCTGCAACGTCCGGGATTGGTGAAATCACCCTCTTTCCTACTGTGCATGCCGGTATCATCCCTGTCGCAGAGGTGAAGATGACAACAGAACAGTTATTGGATTGCATTGGCTTTCACGGCAGTCATGAGTTCACCCGCACATCCCTGCTGGGAATGATTGCAGCCCGGGAAGCGATCGAAGCAGCTGGAATCACTGATATTGGTTCCTGCAAAACGGGATTGTTGTCTGCTAATTCTGTCGGTGGCATGAACAGAAGTGAATCGTTTTATAAGGAGTTTCTGGAAGATCGAGCAACAGGGAGGTTGAGAGATATAGTCAATCACGATTGCGGTGACAGTACGGAACGGATTGCCCGTTATACCGGCATCAAGGATTTTATCTCCACCATAAGTACGGCCTGCTCCTCATCAGCCAACACCATCATGTTCGGAGCCGATCTGATTAGAAGCGGAAAACTCGACCGGGTGATCGCAGGAGGAACTGATTCCATAACAAAATTTACGCTGAATGGCTTCAACACCCTGATGATCCTTGATAAAAACGGATGTCGCCCCTTTGACGAAAACCGTGCTGGCCTGACCCTGGGCGAAGGGGCAGCTTACGTAGTTCTTGAACCGGAGGAGGTAATTGTTAAAGAGGGTATAACACCATTGGCAGAGTTGACAGGATATGGCAATGCAAATGATGCTTACCACCAGACAGCCTCCTCACCGGAAGGAACCGGCGCTTACATGGCAATGAAAAAAGCACTGGAAAAAGGAAAATTACCTGCTTCGGAAATCGACTATATCAATGTGCATGGTACCGGCACTGAGAACAACGATCTCTCGGAAGGCCTGGCGCTCGAACGGATCTTTGTTGATCAGATCCCTCCCTTCAGCTCTACCAAAACCTATACAGGACATGCGCTGGGAGCCGCCGGAGCTGTGGAAGCAGTGATCTCGATCCTCTCTCTCCAACATGGGATGATCTTTCCCAATCTAAACTGGAATGCACCAATGAAAGAGCTGAAGATCAGGCCGGTTACAGAAATCCGGAAAGGACTACGAATAGCGCATGCTCTCTCCAATTCCTTTGGATTTGGAGGAAATAATTCAACAGTAATTATTTCAAGCTGTGGCTAGAAGAACGATATATATAAATGGATCAGGCTGCATATCACCACAGTCCACTCTGGGCAACCATCATTTTTTAGAGAAACCTGTCTCTGTTGAGTCAAATCGCCTGAAAGCGATTGATCCAAATTATAAGAAGTTTGTTCCACCCGAGATGGTCCGCCGGATGGGAAGAATCATTAAAATGGGTGTTGCTGCTGCGAAAACCTGTCTGGCAGATGCAGGAGAGAGCACTGCAGATATGATTATCACCGCCACTGGATTGGGCTGCATTGAGGATACTGAGAAATTCCTGGGGAAGATGATCCGGGACAATGAAGAGTTCCTCACCCCTACTGCTTTCATCCAATCGACACACAATACGGTTAGCGCCCAGATTGCCCTGTTGATCAAATGCCATGGATATAACTTTACTTATGTACACCGGGGATTCTCTTTTGAAACCGCTATCCTTGACAGCCTGATACAACTCCAGGGAGGTGCCGCGAATCACATATTACTGGGATGTGCTGACGAACTGACCAATAACTCATTCCAAATCCAACACAGGTTGGGTTTCTGGAGAAAACAGCCGGTTGATAATTTACTGCTATTTGAACATCCCGCGAAAGGAGCTATTGCGGGTGAAGGAGCTGCATTTTTTCTTCTGAGAAACAAGAAAACACTAACATCATACGCTCTTCTTAAAGATGTAGCAACCCTTTTTAATCCTGCATCTTCATCCGATATTCAAACGTGGATCTATGCATTTCTACGGGAGAATGAACTGGAAGTACAAGACCTTGACCTGGTTATATCTGGAAAAACCGGTGATTCCAGGTTCGATCATATCTATGATGAGGTGTTTGAGAGCACCATGCCCGGCATCCCGACTTGCTTATTCAAGCATCTGTGTGGCGAATACATGACCGCTACCGGCTTTGCCGCATGGTTGGCCGCCAGAATACTGAAACAGCAGGAGATTCCCGAGGCTACGCTGCCCCATGGAATCCCGGAAGAGCTAAAACACATTTTGATTTATAACCATTATCAGGGAATCAATCACTCTCTGATCCTTCTCAGTCAAGTATAAATGTTTACATTCCGAAGAATTACGCTGCTGTTTTTTATTTTACTTTTCGTGATGAACTTCGTTCGTTATATCGGATGTCGTTACGATTGGTTTAGCGGACACTTTTGCACCAATACCTATATTTATATTATTATCCTGTTTGCCCTATACATCGGAATCTCTGTCGGCATGTCCTTTGTGATTCAGTCTGGCTATCACTATAAAGCGCTATGTAGCGTAAAAACAACCAGGAAGATCTGTTCACTTACCTTTGATGACGGCCCTCAAGAGAGTCAAACCCAGGCGATACTGGAGATTTTGCAACGGGAAAAGCTACAAGCTACGTTCTTCCTGATCGGAGAAAAGATCACCGGAAATGAAGAGATTGTTAGGGAAATGAAGAAGCAGGGCCATCTGATCGGCAATCACGCCTGGCAACACTCCCCCTGGTTCGATTTTTTGCCCGGAAGGAGAATGAAGGAGGAAATTGTAAGAACAGCCGCTGTAATTCAGAAGATTACAGGAGAGAGCCCGATCCTCTTTCGTCCCCCATATGGGGTGATCGTTCCTGTACTCAACCGGGTGTTAAAGCGCTTACCATATCATGTAATTGGATGGAATATCCGATCATTTGACACCATAAAGAAAGATCCTGAAAGAGTTGCCAGACGGATCATTAAAAAGTTGAAACCTGGTTCGATCATTCTGCTCCATGATCATCTTCAACTTGCTCCGGATATTCTGGAGAGCCTAATTGCCAGACTAAAAGACCACAATTATCAAATTATCCCGTTAACCAATCTACTTGATATTGATGCCTATGCGTAAGATATTCTTTATTCTTGTTTTTTTTACTGCCGGATTACTGGTGCGAGCTCAGAATAAGCCACTGGATGCTGCTACAATCAATAAGGTAAAATCGGGGGTGGCTGATTGTGCCGCCAGGACGATTACCATTTTCAGTGATTTCACACAGGAAAAAGAGATGTCCATCCTGAACGATAAAATCATCACCAGCGGGAAATTCTATTTCAAGAAAGAGAAGCAACTCCGTTGGGAGTATATTCATCCATTCAGCTATGTCATCACCATCAACGGTGATGAAATAACCATCCGGAACGATGGAAAGATCAGCTCCTTTAATTCACAATCGAATAGGATATTCAGCGAAGTCAATAAGATCATTATCGGAAGTGTCAGAGGTACGTTACTCGATGACGATACATTCAGAGCCTCCTATAGCCAAAGTAACGGGAACTTTATCGTAAAGCTTACCCCACTCTCACCAAGATTAAAGGAGAGTTTGCAGGAGATCATCATTCATTTCAATAAAAAGGATTTTACTGTTGACCGGCTTGAAATGATAGAGCAGGGAGGAGATTTCACGAAGATCAATTTTACGGATAAACGGATTAACGAGCCCATCTCAGATGAGAAGTTTATTCTTCGCTAGCATCATCCTGATTGTCATTTTAGGATGCGTCTCTGTCAAACCTAAAGACCTGAGGCAGACTGCAGAGTCTTCGAACCCGATTTATAGCTTCCATTTCGAAAAAGCACTCTTCCGTGCCAGCATGGAAGTTAAGAAGAATGAGTTAACCGGTTTGGTATTCATCAAGAAGATGCCGGATTCAACATACCGGATTGTATTTAGTAACGAGTTCGGTATGACCTATTTCGATCTTGAAATACACGAAGATAGTTTCCAGGTGATTTATTGTTTTGAACCAATGAATAAGAAGATGTTGCTAAATATACTGGAGATTGACTTCAGGTTACTTATTGGAAATAATTCGACATCGAAAGGTAAATGGTACCTGCAGGAGCTTACAAACCATCAGGTTTATCATGTGAAAGATAAAAAGTTCAATACCTGGAACACGTTTTCAACCAATTGTGACACCTTGCTTTCACAAACTGCATCGTCGAATATTTTTAACCAAACAATCATCAATTATCTTGCTTATCGGGACTCATTCCCATCGAAAATTCATATTCAGAATCCATTCATCAATCTTGACCTTAAGCTGACGCTTCTAAGCAAATAATTTCCGTAAATTCGCATCACAATTATAGTCATTGATCATTTATTCCACAAGAGATGGAAAATTATTACCAACAATTCAACGATTTTCTGGCAACTTATGGGCCAAAATTCATTGGTGCCATTTTTGTTCTGGTTATTGGATTATGGATAGCCAGATTACTTACCCGAGGGATCGTCAGGCTCATAAAAAAAAGAGAGAGCGATCCCTCTCTTCACGCCTTCTTAAAATCGCTTATATCGGTATTGTTTAAGGCCCTGGTGATCATCACTGCGTTAAGTGTAGCCGGTGTGGAGATGGCATCTTTCATAGCTATCCTGGCTGCCGTCTTTTTTGCTATTGGCATGGCGTTATCGGGAACGCTGCAAAATTTTGCTGGTGGGGTAATGATCTTGATATTCAGACCATTTAAGGTTGGCGATTGGATAGAAGCCCAGGGGTTTTCAGGAACGGCGAAAGAGATTCAAATATTCAACACGATCTTAAGGTCGGGTGACAACAAGATTATTTACATCCCCAACGGGAAACTTTCAACCGGCACGATGGTAAATTTTTCGCAGGAAGAGACTCGCAGGGTTGACTGGACCTTTGGTATTGGGTATGGTGATGACACTGACAAAGCACGTGATGTTTTAAATTCACTGATCAAATCCGACCACAGGATTTTACCCGATCCAACCCCTTTTATCGCTGTGAGTGAGTTGGCAGACAGTTCGGTTAATGTTGTCGTACGAGTTTGGGTAAAAGCGCCGGATTACTCAGGAGTCCTGTTCGATATGAACGAGAAGGTATACAAAGCTTTTAGCAAAGAGGGTCTCAACATCCCCTTCCCGCAAATGGATGTGCATGTGCACAAGTAGGAATTTCATTTATGTTAAAGGGCACTTTTTTTAAGATTGATCGGCTTACACGACTTGAAAACGAACCGGGTCATGGTGTTGAATCAGAACGCTACCTGGCCGAAATCAAATTGAATCCTGAACATCAGATTTACCAGGGGCATTTCCCCGGAAATCCCGCGGTTCCGGGAGTATGCCAGATCCGGATGATTACGGAGATTCTCTCTGAAATTGAGGAGAGGGAGGTTAAATTGAAAGAGGCAGACAATGTCAAGTTTCTCTCCATGATTAACCCACATGACCATCCCGCGCTTGAAGTGACATTAACCCTGAAACATACTGCCCATAGGAAAATAAACGTAAATGCTTCCATCGCTGATGGGGGCCAGTTGTTTTTCAAATACAAATCATCATTCAAATGACACAACCCTTAAAGATACACTACACACCCATCGAAGTCAGAGGTTATGAGCTGGATTCATTCGGACACGTTAACAATGCGGTCTATCTCAATTACTTTGAACATGGTCGGTGGGATCTGTTCCGAAAGCTAAAGCTCAATGAGATCATTCATGCCACGCACCGCATCATAGTCGTTACAGATATACACGTCCGTTACATGCGGGAAGCAAAGCTGTATGATGAATTAGAAGTTCGAACCCGCATGATACGTGAAGGGCTCTACCTGATATTTAAACAAAAGATATTCAACAAACAATCCGGTTTGGCGATAGCCCGGGGAGAGGTCAAGACGATCTTCCTCGCTCAGGAGACCCGAAAGCCAACGGATATTCCAAAAGAGTTCATCGAATATTTATAACCTGCAGCAGAATATGGAGAGCATCAACCGGGTTGAATGGGAAGTGAGAGAGGGGATTGGGATTATCACCCTGAATAATCCACCGGAGAACTACCTCTATGAACCTGAATTTATTCCGATTAAGACATTGAAAAAGTGGACTTCCAACCCTAAGCTGAAAGGCCTTCTGATCCATGGGAAAGGAAAGCATTTCTCTGCTGGAGGAGATATGACCAGGCTTTTTGAGATGATTGAGGAGGATCTCGCCATCAGGCAAAAGATGGAGGCTGGAGATCGTGTGATTAAACACTTGATTGAGTTGGATCTACCAATGGTTGCTGCCATTCATGGGGTCTGTTTTGGCGGTGGCCTGGAATTGGCGCTGGCTTGTCATATCCGGATAGCCGGTGAGCAATCCCTTTTTGCACTTCCTGAGACGAGCCATGGTCTTCTTCCTGGATTAGGGGGGACTGTCAGGTTGCCACCTGTTGTTGGAGAAGCCAGATCACTCCAGATGATCCTTTCAGGAGATATGATCAATTCGGAAGAGGCACGTCTGATCAAATTGATTGATTTCATTGTCCCCCGAAACGAAGTGTTTGAATACGCTTACCGGTTGATACATAAAATGACCGGAAACCTCTCTATTCGAGTGATCCGTGCTGTAATCAGGGCTTTTCGAAACGCAGCTACCATGCCTGCTGAGGAAGCGATTAGTGAAGAGACCCGTATTTTCTGTGAACTGGCCAGAGAGGAAGCGAAACGAAGATTTACTAAATCCGATAAATAACCTTCCGGTGAGCAGGATCTTTCATACCATAACATGGAAAGTTGTTGACTGCATCGGTCACCTGGTCTTGGACCAGCCACCATCTAACATGATGACAGTAACGTTTTTCCGTGAGATGACAGAGTTGATGGAGGTTATTGTTCATCTTCAGGAGCTGAAAGGTATTGTGATTTATGGCAACGGCCGTCATTACTCTTCCGGTGCAGATCTGGATGAACTGCTACAGGAGATTGCCGGAGAGAATCCTTATGTCGGAACAACATGCGATGAGAGAGCCATGCATTTCCTTCAGACCAACTACAAATCACTCAGTTATTTTGAAGAGCTTTCGGTGCCGGTTATCAGCGCCATCCGGGGCGCTTGCCTTGGATCAGCTCTGGAACTAGCCTTTTTCAGCCATTTCAGGTTCTGCGGAGAGGATGCAATTTTCGCTTTGCCTGAAACCACATTCAACCTGATCCCCGGTATCGGGGGAATCCAGCGCTTCTCCACCCTGGCTGGTAGCGCCAGGGCACTTGATTATATCCTGACCGGTCGTACCTTTGATGCTAATGTTGCATTGGAGTTGGGACTGATCGATCAGGTCTGTCCAAAAAAGAAGGTAGTCGACCGAGCGGTGGAATTCCTGGAAAAACTACCTGAAAGATATTCACTATCCTTGCGGAAGGTGTATTTAGGAAGAATCGTGAAAAGTAAGACGTGAAAGGTAAGACGTGAAAGGTAAGAGGTAAGGAGTTAAAAAGAACATCGAAAAACCACTATTTTGACAAGTATCCGGCATCGAGCATCTAGTAACAAGCATCCAGCATCGAGCATCGAGTATCGAGCATCGAGTATCGAGCACCCGGTATCAGTAAAAATAGCCGGTAGCGGGTCATTCCTTCCCGGTGAGCCTATTATTCCCGATCAGGTCGACGATTACCTGGGCGAGTTGACAGATGCACCGGAAAAAATCCAAAAATGGCTGAAGAGAGTGCGTATCCTGATGAAGGAGCTTCTGGAAGTTGAGTATTATCATTTTGCACTGGATCCGAAGACAAGGCTATTTACGGAAGACAATGTAACGATGTCTGAGAAAGCTGCCCGGAAAGCAATTGCAGATGCCGGAATGAAGCCTGAAGAGATTGATTTGATCGTATACGGCAGCGCTCACCAGGATCAGATGCCGACAGCTTCTGTCAGGATCCAGGAAGCGCTTGGAATAGAACGTTGCGGCGAGCTATCCATACATTCCAACTGTACTTCTGCTTACAAAGCGCTGCTTATCGCTCATGAACTGCTTCAGTCTGGCCGGTATAAAAATGCACTTGTCATCTCGTCCAGTATCTCCTCCTCCGAACTCATTGCAGAATACTATAATCA
Source organism: Bacteroidota bacterium (assembly GCA_014382125.1). Lineage (GTDB taxonomy): Bacteria > Bacteroidota > Bacteroidia > Bacteroidales > FEN-979 > QYOJ01. The sequence goes on from JACNKI010000072.1 coordinate 10,468, forward strand.
ACCACTGGTTAAGAAGGAGGAGCTGTTTTTACGTTATTTCCTCAGTGATGGCGCATCTGCCCTGGTGTTGAAAACAGAACCGGATCGTTCAACCGGATTGTACCTCGATTATGCATATATGGAATCAACCGGCGGAAAAAAGCCCTCAGCCATGGGAAACAGACGCCCTGCCTATTGGATGAATCCTAAGGAGGAGTATGAGAAGGGCTATCACCACCTGGCCCAGATGTTTCAGGAGGAGTTACGGATAAACTTCCACGAATCTGATGGATCAGTCTTTCTGAACGGATTAAAGCGGATGCTTGCTCTTCATCCTGTTGATCTGACCAAACTGAGGTTTTTCCAGGTAAACTTCCCGTCAAAGCATATATCAGAGCTAATTATGGATGAGTGTAGGGAGCTGGGGATCGAACCGAACTCCCTCTACTCCAAAATGGCTACCATGGGATACATCGGTCCACCCATGGCATTCCTTTGCCTCGACCGGATCCGGAAAGAGGAGATACTGAATCAAGGTGATATGATCCTAAGCTTTGTGACAGAGGTCAGCAAGTTTATGCAGGCAGGATACATTTTGAATTACGAATGACGAACCGGAGCGAAGCGGAGCTCGGCGAAGCCAATTTCGATTTACGAATGAAGGGAAGAAGGCAGAAGAATAAATTTAATTATTTAATTTCCCAGTTTCCCTTAATGACTTTAATGACCTAATTGACTTTAATAATCCTAATGACTAACCACAAACAATATACTCTTTTTCTCATTAGTCCGCGCCAGCGGTTTATCAACTATCCGGCACACCTGAAGCTGGCCAAGATGTTCGGAAAACGACGGTTCATGGTTCCGCTGGCCCTTCCTACCATTGCCGCTCAGACTCCGGATCACTATGATATCCAAATTTACGATGAGGAGATCGAAAAGATTCCGACGCATATCATTCCAGATATTATAGGAATCACCACACTGGCAGCTACTTCCCAACGTGCTTTTGAACTGGGGGATAAATTCCGGAAAATGGGCGCCAAAGTTGTTTTCGGTGGCCCTTACGCATCTTTCATGATTGAATCTGCACTCGAACATGGTGACAGTGTTGTAGTAGGAGAGTCAGAAGGAAAATGGGAACAAGCCCTTCGCGACTTCGAATTAGGAAAACTGCAATCTGTATATCGAACAGATTCATACGTATCCTTTCAAACCCAGAAACCACCCAGATGGGACCTGGTGAGCCTGAATAAAATATTCCAGGTGGCTATTCAGGTCTCCCGTGGCTGTCCGTTCAACTGTGACTTCTGCCTGGTATCCAAGAACTTCGGTCGCAAGATGCGCTACCGGGAAATCGGTAATGTAGTCAGGGAGATCCAGGCCTCTCCATCTAAATATTTCTTCTTTGTGGATGACAATCTCACCATAAACAAGCGATACGCTAGAGAGTTGATGGAAGCGATCAAGCCGCTGAAGATCTCCTGGGGCTGTATGTGCAGCATCGATGTGGCCAAAGATGATGAACTGCTCAACGCCATGGCTGATGCCGGCTGTTTCAATATCCTGATCGGATTTGAATCCCTCAATCCGGATAGCCTGGATGCTTCCAACAAACATCACAACCGCAGGGGAACCATCTATGAAGAAGCGATTCAAAAGATTCACGCACATGGGATCCACATCAACGCCAGCTTTGTGGTGGGATTTGACAATGATACCCTGGAGGAATTTGACCGGATTTACGACTTTACCCTGAAACACAACTTGCCTAATGTCAATCTTCATCTGCTGAATGCACCTCCGGGAACCGAAATCCATAAGCGCTACCTTCAGGAGGGACGTCTTCTGAACTGCGACCCGGAACTTGGTGTTGGACACTTCCCAACAATTCATTATATGCAGATGTCTCAGATTGAGATCTTTGACAAATATATGGAGACAATTTCACGACTATACTCATTTGATACGATTCTGGAAAAAGCACAAAAGCTATTCAGCTCCGGCTCCTTTACCAGGAGAGGTGGAGAGATCTCAACCTACATGAAAGCCCGCCTCTGCTGGATCACGATAAAATCATTCCTTTTCACACGTGATGACCACAAGCGGAAGCTCTTCTGGGTTATCACCGGACTGATATGGAATAATAAGATCATCATCGACAAAGGACTTGGGTTTATGCTTACCATGCTTGGATATAACCGCCATATCCGGGATCATAATCGAAACATGGAAAAATACCGTAAGATCGTGATAGATCAGGATCAGGGCGCATGGAAAGATTTACGATCTACGATTAACGATTGACGATAGAAGAATGAAGAATAACCAATCTCAAAAATCGAGCTGCCAGGATCCAGGATCAAGGATCCAGATTGTAGGCATTGTGGGTGAAGGCAAAATGGGGACGAGTCTGTTTTATTTTCTGCTGGAATTTCCCTTTCTACTTCGCTGGATATGTAGTCCGGAAGCCGACCTGGAGAAGTTTCACAAAACATTTACAATAAAGGCTTTACGTTCTCTGAAAACGGGATTGATTGATCAGCAGGAGCATGATGAGATACTTAACAGCACAATCATTTCATCAGATCCGGAACAACTGAAGGACTGTGATCTGGTCATCGAGACCATTAACGAAGAATTTGAATTGAAGAGAAACCTTTTTTCGAGAATTGACAAGATCGTTCCAGCTTCCTGCATCCTTGCCTCCAATTCATCTTCCATCAATCCATCCCGGTTGTTTGTTTCGGAAGCAAGAGATCCATTCATCATCGGGTTGCACTACTTCTATCCTATTCCCCTAAAAGATATCGTCGAGTTGATCTATACTGAAAAGACACCGGTGGAGGTCAGGTCCCGGGTTGAATATTTTATACGGAAAACAGGCAAACACTTTATTTCCCTGAACGAATCCAACAGTTTTATCCTCAACAGGCTCTTCCTGGATATTCAGAATGATGCCTTTCGGATAGTTGAACAGAAGAAGGCTACTTTTTCCCAGATCGACGACCTGGTCTCCTCCAGACTGTTCCCTTTTGGGGTGTTTGATTTCATGGACAATGTCGGGATTGATACCATGCTGGCTTCTGTTAAAAACTACACCTCTGATTATCCCCACAAGGACTATTACCAGCCACTTATTGATAAGTTATACCGGCTTGAGAAGGCAGGCAAGCTGGGTTTAAAATCCGGAGAAGGTTTCTACACATATCCTGAGGGCATAAAAACTCATGCGGATTCAGAAAAGGCTCTTTCTGAAACAGAAGAGAAGGAGATTCTGGATTACCTGAGCAACACTTACATCAATGCATCAAAACGTTTTACGATGCAATCAGGATGTACTATTGATGAGATGAATCATGCTATCAAAGAGTATTTTGGGATTGAAAAAGGCCCATTTGAATAATTTTTGATCCCTCCCCTTCATCTTTCCAAATTCTTTGCGATATTTGCGAGATAAAATCATTTAATTATGAAAAAAACAGGTAGAATTCTAATCGCCCTTTTCGTTACAATAATGATCACATCTGCTTTCATCATTCCCGACGGAACTCCTCTAAATGATCCTCCAACGAACATCCCTGATTCGGTTTGGGCCATCTTTGAGATCAGTTGCTACGATTGTCATAGTAACGATGGGAATGGCATGGCTAAAGCAAAGCTGAATTTTGATAAATGGAATAGCTACTCCCCGGAGAAACAACTCAAAAAAGCGACTAATATCTGCCAGGCTATGCAGGATCAAAAGATGCCACCTTCCAAATACCTTAAGAAAAATCCGGATGTTGCTCCATCAGTTGCAGAAGTTATACGCGTATGCAACTGGTTGGGAGAAATAGAAAAGTAGAGATCGGATGGCAAGAAGAGTAGTCGTCACAGGGATGGGAATTGTTTCGTCCCTTGGGCTGAATTTGGAATCAAATTGGAATCGGTTGGTTGCCGGACAAAGCGGGGTCAAGCCGATTACTCTTTTTGATGCTTCCATGAATCAAACCAGGATCGCCGCAGAGTTGCCCGCTGAATTTGAAGAGCATTACCGGAAATACATAAAGAAACGGGCAGCCAGCCAGATGACCCGGGTCACTAAGATGTGTATTGTTGCAGCGAAAGATGCTGTGAAACATGCTGGAATCGATTTTGAGCTCTATGATAAAACCCGTTGTTCGGTAATCATTGGTGTTGTCAATACCGGCAACTCCAGTGTCGAAAAAAACACGACACCACAGAATACCGTTTTCAAAAGTATGACCAATGCCATGTCGGCTTGGATTTCACTGGAGTACCAGCTCCTAGGACCCAATTTCGCGATCAATACTGCCTGTGCCTCTTCTGCTAATGCCATGGCTTTTGGCTATGATATGATCCACAATAACCAGGCTGACATAATTATTGCAGGAGGAGCTGACAGTATTATCAACAAAGAGGAGATTCAGGGATTTAACGCCCTTTATGCACTCTCAATTAACAATGACCCACCGGAAAAAGCGAGTAAACCCTTCTCAGTTGATCGCGACGGATTTATCATTGGTGAGGGTGCTGGTGTGATCATTCTGGAATCCGAAGAGAGTGCCAACCGGAGGGGAGCGACAATCTATGCCGAACTGGCAGGATACGGAATCAGTAGTGAAGGATACAACATCATGGCGCCAATGAAAGATGGTAAAGGAATGGCATATACGATTGAAAAAGCCCTGAAGTCAACAGGTATATCCAAAGAAGAAGTGGATTATATCAATGCTCATGGCACTTCAACCGAGTTAAACGACAGGTATGAGACTCTGGCGATCAAACAGGTATTTGGCGAACAAGCATATAACATTCCGATATCTTCTTCCAAATCGATGCTTGGACATACCATTGGTGCAGCAGGAACCATTGAGGGAATCGTTACCATTCTCAGTATCTATCACGATATAGTCACGCCAACGATCAACCTGGATCATCCCGATCCAGACCTGGATCTTGATTATATCCCAAACACATCCCGATCTAAAAAGGTACAGGTTGCCCTCTCAAATTCTTTTGGGTTTGGCGGTCATAACGCTACATTAGTTTTCAGAAAGTATTAACCAGATATCATCCAATTAGAAAAAAGAGTATTTTTGTAAGGATTTAGAAAAACGAAAAATTTTATGGCTCTGGTTACGGAAAGAATAAAGACTGAGGTAAAAGAGATCGTTTACGACTTCTTTGCTGATGAGTGTGAAGTTAATAAATCGGAGATTTCAGACCAGACAAATATCATTAACGATTTAGATGGTGACTCATTGATGTTTCTGGAACTTATCGAGATCTTTAAGAAAAAATATGCTCTTGAGATTGAGCTGAAAACAATCGGAAAATATGCCATAAAAAATCCGGTGGAAACTATAGGCCAACTAATTGATATGCAAATACTCATAATTGAGCATGAGAACCGGATCCTTGAGTTAGTCTAACAAAGCTTTCTACTCCTTGCCTGTCATAAAAACTGCATTCATATTTCCTGCTTTTGTTCGGGATTATCAAGATGATAAATCCCCCCGTATAGAGAATTTCAACAACCATCTCAACCATCTTCTGGATATTGCCTCCCGGGTTGTCGATCCGGAGTTGACCTATTTTGATCCGCTGCAACAGGATTTTCTGGATCATGAATTGCGGACACAATATGTTGCCTATATATATGGGTGTGCCATTTCAGAGATCCTTCAGCAAAGAAGCATCTATCCCGACTTTTTGTGTGGATACAGTATGGGTATCTATTCAGCACTTAACCAAGGTGGCGCTATATCATTTGCAGACGGTCTTTTGCTGATCCGCAGTGCGTTTCAGGAGATCTCCTATACTACAATGACAGGCAGATTTGGAATGGCCGGCATCATTGGATTAACAGAATCAGACATTCTGGAGATATTAACCTTTTTTCCGGAAGTGGAGATAACCAACCAGAATAGTCCATACTCGTTTGTGTTATCAGGTCGTCAAAGTGATCTGGAAAACGTACTGATAAAAGCGATCGAGGAGGGAGCTTTTCATGCCCGGATGCTCAATGTGACTGTCCCCTACCATTCTCATTTTCTCAAATCTGCAGCTCTGCAATTTGCTAAATTTGTATACACCCTGGATATCCGCTCACTAAAAATACCTGTAGTTTCTGTTTTATCCCAGGATTTAATAAAATCTCCTGAAGATATTAAAGCAGAACTCGTAGAGAATCTCTATAAGCACTTTAACTGGTACAAAACCCAATTGAAACTGATGGAAGACGGAGTCACCCGCTTTATTGAATGTAGTCCGGGAAAAAGCCTGAAAAAGAATGCCAGGACTATTGAGGGTGACTGTCAATTCGAGTCAATGCATGAAATTTTATCTCGTTAATCCGTGAAAAACTAGCTGGTCTTAAACCGGTACCCTACGTTATAGATATTTTCGATTTCAACACCATGTGACCCAAGGTATTTCCGGAGCCTGGAGATAAATACATCCAAACTTCTGCTGGAGAAGAAATGATCATGGCCCCAGATTCCGATTAACAACTCTTCACGTTTCACAATCTTTCCCTGATGTTTCAGCAAAAAGGAAAACAGGTCAGCTTCCCGGTGTGTAAGCTTGTTTGGACGCCCTCCTGCAACCAGTAAAAAATTTGATGAATCCCAGGAGACCTCATCATTGATAGTCAGTATTTCATTTGTTTCTTTAGGATCCTGAACAGCACTACGCTTCAGAAAAACCTCAATCTTAAGGATTAACTCCTCAATACTGAACGGTTTGGTAATGTAATCATCTCCACCAATCTTGAGTCCGTGAATCTTATCATCTTTTGTTGAGCGTGCTGTTACAAAGATGATCGGGATCTGCTGATCGTGCTCCCGGATCTTTTCCGCCAGGGTGAATCCATCCATCTTTGGGAGCATCACATCCAGGATACAGAGATCAAAACTGGAATTCCCTGTTTTTTCCAGGGCATCCTGCCCGTTGTCGACAGCTTCAATCTCATATCCCTGTATTGTCAGGTTATCGCGTGTGACAAATGAAAGAGTCAAATCATCTTCGACGTAAAGTATTCGGGGCTTTTTCTTCATACATTCATTGTTATCGTAAAGGTACATCCCCTGTTTGGTTCACTATGAAGTTCGATCTTCCAGTGATGTGCTTTACAGGTATTCCTGACATAATAGAGTCCAAGACCAAATCCCTTGATATCATGGACATTTCCAGTCGGAATCCTGAAAAATTTTCGAAAAACCTTCTTCTCGTAAGACCTGGGGATACCCGGACCATTATCTCTGATTTTCAGTAGAATATTACCGTTTTTTCTTCGGGTTTCCACGATAATCTCAGGATCTTCTCCTCCATATTTTATTGCATTATCCATCAGGTTATATATAATGTTGGAAAGATGAACGGCATCAGCCATAATATCTCCTGTCTGCGGATCCAGTTCTCTAAGAATAGTGATCTCTTTGCCAGCATTGGTTCGACAATTATTTACAACCGTGTGGATCAGGTCGTTCAGGTTCACCTTCTCCTTATTTAGCTCAAATCCTTTTTTCTCAATCCTGGCGATCTGCAACACCTTTTCCACCTGTTTGTTCAGCCGGTTATTCTCGTTCTTGATAATATTCCCATAGGTTTGAAGTCTTTCAGGATCGTTGATAATCCCGGGATCGGTGATCACATCCGCAGATATGTTGATGCTTGACATCGGTGTCTTAAACTCGTGTGTCATATTATTGATGAAGTCTTTCTGAAGTTCAGAGAATCGTTTTTGCCGAAATATGACCAGGATTGAGTAACTAAAAAAAAGAACCAGGGCAAGAAGGATAGCAGATAAAATAAGCCAGATTGTCATGTGGCTCACCACCGTATTTTGAATGGAAGGAAACCGGATTCCAAAATAGTATAAATAATCACTGTATTTAGGCAGGTTGGTAGTCGGAGTGATAATCCTGTTTGTTCCCTCCGAAGTGATGTAGTTACCATAGACCATTTTATCATTATGACAATCGTAGATCGCATATTCATAATCTACATCCAGACCAACCCGGGCAAACTCGCTTTTCAGGTAGTACTCCAGAATGTTGGCATCTATCACGCTGTTGATATTCACTACAAAATAGTTGGAAGATAGCTGGTTTACCGGATTCTCGTGAGGCAAAGCCGTCTGATTATATGTGCATATCTTATGCGCCACATGATTGAGGGCGATAGAGATAGACTCATTCAGCTGCTTCTCATTCATATTCCAGGCTTTGAGCAACCAGTAAACCTGAACAGTAAATATCGCAATAATAGCTACCGTACCGAAGAGGATTACATAGCGAACCTGATTATGCTTCATGCAGATTTTCTTGAATCGGAAATTCAAAAATAAAGTAAAATCAGTTCAAATTTTGTAATTTTACAATCCATTAACATAGTTTTACGTTTCATTTACATTGTTTTACCTTTTATTAACATGGATTTTCGAGATATGATCAGACTTTTGTCCGAACAACTCAAAAATATTTAGATCATGAAAAAAGTAACTCTCTTTACAATCATCTGTCTGTTTACCATTTCGTTAACTGTTACAGCTCAACAAGAGCAAGCGACGGTCACTCACGTGAAAAAGTCTGACAAAAATGAAAAGACTGATGGACCAGTAGCTGAATTTGACAAGCTTATTTACGACTTTGGTGATATCAAGCAAGGCACTCCAAAGACAGCTGAATTTACATTAACCAATAAAGGCAAAGAGCCTTTGATAATCAGCTACGCCAGGGCATCTTGCGGGTG
>JACNKI010000072.1:19763-22381 GCA_014382125.1 Bacteroidota bacterium
ACGTCTGTTCCTTTCTTGATCAACCAGAGCGCCCCTACCATCTCGTGAAATTTCTCATAAGGGATCTTCGTTTTTGTTACCGCATTGAAGAAATTGTATTTATTGTAATCGTGATCGATGATTTGATCTTTGATCTGTTGATAATAAACCGTTCCGGGCATTGGTGACAAGATCGTATATCCCGCATACACAACCGGGTTAGCGGCAGAATAGTCTGCCAGGGCTTTGAAGTCATCATATGTATAATCATACGGAATTACGTAGTTGCCTCTCACCATGATCCCGTGTTCATGAAAAACTTCAATCGCCTTTTGATTATCTGCTGCCGGTGACTCTTTATTATATCTCTTTAATTCATCATCACGGAATGATTCAAATCCACATATCACAACCTTCAAACCTCCTTCGGCCATCTTTTTAATCATCTCAGGGTGGTTCGCCGCTACATCGGCACGAATATCCATAACCAGCGTTTTGTTGATCTTCTCTTCGACAATTCTGTCAAAGAGTTGATTCATAAAATTCAAATCCACAACGGTGTTGGCATCGGCAAATCTCACGACAGGATATTCCGGGATGGATTGAAGTTCTTCAATCAGGCTCTCAACCGTCCGCTGATAATACTTTCCTTTGAATTGAGTCCAGATCGAGCAGAATGTACATTTGTAAGGACAACCTAAAGATGTGAACACATAAGTACTTGGTTCGATGCTATTTCCCACCTTATACGTGTCGATCCATCTACGAAGATGGCTCCGATCGATCTGGATATAGTTATTATTCGCAGCGTCCCAGGCAGATGGTACTCCGCTTGTTCTCTGCAGGATGCCCTCATTTCGGAAAAAGATCCCGGGAACGGAATCCAGGCTTCTCCCCTGTTCTTTAGACCGGATCACTTCATGGAAGATATGTGGACATTGTCCGGGGATCACTACATCGACTGATATGTCTGTAAAATCGCGTGGCGCCAACGTTGCATGCAACCCACCCGCAACTGTCAGAACATCCGGATTTTCCTCTTTCGCAACCTTACAGATCGTAAGCGCGTCTTTGAACTCGGAGGTGATCACTGTAACACCGACAGCATCCGGTTGGTGTTCCACCATTAACTTCTTCACCAGCACCGGCAGTGGTGGTGCTTGCGTTTCAAGATCGTATTCCCCTTTTGTATCAAACGCCACAACATCGTGATCTCTCACAGCACCTGCAATCGTTAATAACCCTAGTGGCGGACCGATCAGCTTCTTGTGTATGAACCGACTGGCCGCTTCAGGGGCGTATTTTAAAATATTATTTTCAGGAGAACGGGGAGGATTTACCAGAAGGATCTTCATGAAGTTCAATGATCAAAATACAAATCACAAAACTCAAAAGTACATAATTTATTAATCGGGGAGCTTCGGTTGAAATTGTTATTTTTGTCCTGTTAACCAGCCTCCCCTGATGTCAGAAACTGAATCCGTACGCCGGAAGATGAAAGCGCTTGGTTGTTGTGTGATCATTCCTACCTACAACAATGATGGTACCCTGGAGAAGGTGATTCAGGGCGTACAGAAGTATACGGATGATGTCATTGTGGTGAATGATGGTTCGACTGACCAGACGGGGAAGATAGTGGACAAGTGGACAAGTGGGCAAGTGGACAGGTGGGAAGTGATCACTTTCCCCCACAACAAAGGGAAAGGATTCGCACTTCGTCAGGGATTCAAGAATGCCATTGAACGGGATTTCCGGTATGCGATAACGATCGATAGTGATGGGCAGCATTTCCCGGATGACATTCCGAAGTTCATCGGGAAGATTGAAAAAGAACCTGATGCCATCGTGATCGGAGCCCGAAACATGGAACAGGATGACATTCCCGGTACGAGCAGTTTCGGACATAAATTCTCGATCTTCTGGTTCAAGGTTGAAACAGGCCTGAAGATCCCTGATGTGCAGTCGGGTTACAGGCTCTATCCTCTTAACCGGGTGAAACACATTAAACACTTTTATTCCACCAGGTACGAATTTGAAGTAGAGATCCTGGTCAGACTGGCATGGCGTGGTGTACCGGTGCTTTCCGTTCCTGTGAAGATCTGGTATGGCCAAAAAGATGAACGCGTGACTCATTTCCGCAAGGGACAGGATTTTGCCCGCACTAGTCTGCTGAATACGATATTGGTATTTGCCGCTCTGCTCTGGGTCAGGCCCTTTCATTTCGCGAAAGGATTACGAAAAAAATCATTCCGGGAAATCATCCGGGAGTATGTTATTAACAGCGATGACTCCAACGCCAAGCTTGCCTGGTCGGTGGTGTTGGGGATATTTATCGGGGTATCACCCTTTTGGGGTTGGCAAATGGTAGCGGCAGTAACTCTCGCACATTTTTTCCGACTAAATAAATTTATCGCCCTGGTTGCCTCCAATATCAGCATCCCCCCTATTATCCCTATCATCCTGTTTTGCAGTTATGCTGCAGGTGGGATTGTGCTCGGGGATGAACTCTCCAACCTGGTGTACACTTCCGGGATTACGTTTCAGTGGATCAAACAAAACCTGATCCAGTATATCCTGGGGAGTTTTGTTTTTGGAGCTGTACTTGCCCCGGTAACCGGTCTGACAACATACATTCTGCT
>JACNKI010000082.1 GCA_014382125.1 Bacteroidota bacterium
ACCAGGATCACCTGATCGAGAATACCAATGTGGGACACGGGTGGGTAGAAGGAGGAAAATTGTTTGGCTCCCACTCCTCGTTTTATCTGACCGGTTGCTGGGCTGCTGCACTGGACGAGGGTGCATTGATGGCGGCGGCGATGAAAGATCCTGAAGCAGATAACTATAGGCGGGAGTTGAAAATATTGAAACGAATCATTGACAGCAAGTTCTGGAATTATTCATCAGGTTTTTATTCCTATGGGATGAACCAAGATGGATCATACCGGACTGATCCAACGATCCTGCCAACCGTTCCAGCCTATTTTGATGTGTTGGACAGAGATAAAACACGATTAATGCTGAATCAATATGCCTCGAATGCCTTCTCCACGAACTGGGGGACCCGCATCATCCGGGAAGATAGCCCTAGGTTTAAGCCAACAGGATATCATTACGGAAGCGTATGGCCGCTTTTCACCGGCTGGACCTCGCTGGCAGAGTATAGGTATGGCAATTATATTCAGGGATTTACACATATCATGAATAACCTGAATGTATACCGAAACTGGGGTTATGGATATGTAGAGGAAGTGCTTAACGGAGCTGAATATCAGCCTTCCGGTGTTTGTCCGCATCAATGCTGGTCAGAGACGATGGTATTGCAACCCGTGATCGAAGGGATGCTCGGACTTGATGTTGATGCTTCGGCCAATACCATCCACCTCTCCCCTCGCCTTCCGGCTGACTGGAATTCCCTGCGGGTTGAACATATTCGAATTCGGGATCAGTTTCTAAACTTCTCTTATTCAAGGGACAGCATAACACTTAAGTGGCAATTTGCTTCAACCGGAGATACTCCAATTAATGTGGAATTCATGCCTGTGGTTCCTCCCGGAACCCAAATTAAATGGGTTTTAGTCGATGGAAAAGAGTATCCGTTTGCCTCTTTCACGACTTCTCGCTTCATCACCTTACAGCTCAATCTGCTAGTCGATGATGAAACAACCGTGGAGGTGGAGTATCAAGGCGGAATCTCAATCCTGCCCAAAGTCTATGATCCGTCGCCCGGGGATCGGGCTGAGGGGTTGCGCATCATTGATGCATACAAGAAAGGAAGCAACTACCTTGTTGATCTTGAAGGATTATCTGGTTCGTATGATACTCTTAGTGTTTGGACCTACTTCCCCCTCTCTGAGACTATTGAGAACGCAACATTAGTCAGTCAAACAGATCATATAACTAAACTTTTAGTTGATTTTGAGACGGGAGATGATAAATACATGAGGAAAACGATATTACTTCCTCAGTAGAGATTCGCTATTAATTGACAGATTTTATGTAAGTTTGTATAAGAAAACTACGAATATGAATGCCAATTTAGCAAATATTATTGTTTCATATCTAATGCAGTTTGATCCTGAAAAGATTGGAATCTTTGGCAGTTATGCTCGTGGTGAGCAAAGAGACTTCAGTGATATTGATCTTCTCGTAAAATTTAAATCGACTATCTCTTTATTTCAACTTGTGAGAATTGAGAGAGAACTTAGTGAACAACTTGGGATTAAAGTTGATCTTGTAACGGAGCCATCAATTCGTCACCCCAAACTTCGAAAGTATATCTTTGACGACCTGCAAGTTATCTATTCATGTTGAAAGATAATCGTATATACATAGACCATATTCTAGTCTCAGCTCATCGGATCCAATCTTTTGTTAGCGAAATGGATTACGATCAATTTGCATCCGATGTCAAAACTCAAGATGCGGTTATTCGAAATTTTGAAATAATTGGTGAAGCCACTAAGCGAATTTCCCCAGATTTTCGAAACAAATATTCTGAAATTCCGTGGTCAGATATGGCAGGTATGCGAGATCGGTTGATCCATGATTATCTTGAGGTTGATTTAGAGATTGTATGGAAAACAGCTACAGAAGATCTACCACCACTCGTAACGTTAATTGAAAGAATTTAGTCCGCCTTCTTCATGTTTCTTCACGTTTTTTCTCCAACACAATCTCTTTTTCTTATAACTGGATTTTTTTCATTGCGACCAGCCTGGTTCTTCAGCATACACGAAAAACCACTCAGAGTATTTGGTTTCTGGTAATTGGAGCATTCTCATTGTTCTTATTTTCCTCTCTTTTAGACCCGTTTCTGAACCTGTGGGATGAACGTTTTCATGCACTAGTTGCAAAAAATCTGATGAATCATCCCCTGATGCCAACTCTGTATGATGATCCGGTCGTTTCGATGGCATATGACCGATGGGATCGTGCCACCATCTGGCTGCATAAGCAACCCCTATTTCTTATGGCAGATTGCGTTGAGTTTTAAGTTATTTGGTGTCAACGAGTTTACATTACGACTCCCCAGTGTAATAATGAGTTCCTTGCTGGTGTTGATAGGCTATCGATCCGGGAAACTATTGGTGAATCAACAGGTCGGGTTTTATACTGGCTTCCTCATTTGTACTTCTTTCTTTCTGATAGAAATCACTTCAGGCCGACAGATGGTCGATCATAACGATGTTGCTTTTCTCTTTTATACCTCCGCAAGTATCTGGTCCTGGGTCGAATATATTCATTCAAAAAAGAAGTTCTGGATTATTCTCATTGGCCTGTTTGCCGGTTTTGCTATTCTTTGTAAGTGGCTTGTGGGATTACTCGTTTATCTGGGATGGGGGATTTATAACATACAAATACATCGTCTTCAACTGATAAAATACAAAGAGATCTTTTATTCCTTGTTGATTACTTTCACTATCATACTTCCATGGCAGTTTTTGATTTTCACCAGGTATCCGGCTGAAGCCAGTCAGGCCTTTCGCTACAATGCATTGCATTTCACTGAAGAAATTGAAGGACATGGCGGAGCAGTATGGTTCTATTTCAACCATTTCCAGGATCTTTATGGAAAAATCGCTGCCTATTTTGTAATCCCGGCATTGATTATACTCTTTTTCAAAATCAAAAACAGGCCGATGAGAGCAGCTTTCCTTGCTCTCCCAATTGCTGTTTACCTCTTTTTTACATTAGCCAGTACCAAGATACCGGGATACCCTTTCATCGTTGCACTTCCTATTCTGTTAAGCTTCGCAGTTCTACTATCCTTAGTGTTTGATTTGATCCGAAAAATTCCAATAAAAGACAGGATTACTGGCACTTTTCTGGTACTTCTCGCAGTTGTTATTGGATACCTCAACCTGGAACCTCAGCGTATCATTGAAAAACACTCCTTGAATATCGTAACAAACGAATATTCACAGATCCAGTTACATAACAAAGCAATCTTTCAAGAATTGACTGCTACCTTTCCTGAGAATTCTGTTGTTTTCAATATCAAAGGACGTCATTACGTAGAATGTATGTTCTATTCCGGTTTTCCATCTTATTCATTTATTCCTTCCGAGGAGCAATTGAATGAACTGATTGCCGAAGGAAGGAAGGCGGTCGTTATCGCAACAGATAGGGATCAACTACCTGATTACCTGACATCAAATAAGAATGTAATAATTTTTAACAGGATAATCAAAGGCTGGGAATAATGATTCCTTCAACATTCAGCTTTCGTACTTCCAGTTCTGTCTTCGTATTTCTGGCTTCGTACTTCAGTGATATCCTGTATCTTTACATCTTCAAAATCTGATACCATGCTTTTAAGGCTTTTTGCGATTGTTTTGGTTTTCTCTCCCCTCTTTCTTGGCGCCCAGCACCTTAAGCCAGTGGAAGATTACGTCAGGCTGGATGCCCGGGCCAATGATCCGCTGTATACTACCTATGCGGCATCGATGAAACGTTCCAGGCTTTATGGCGACAAAGCTTATAAAATGGACTATTACTCTGATTGCCGGCCTGTTACTTATTCGAGCGATCATGCAGGATCGATGTTCTGCATCTGGAAAGTGGATGACGTTGTAATCCGAAATATAGGGGAATATCTCAGGAAACCCGTGGTCCTTTTCTCTTTTCCTGATATGGCAATTCTTGAATATGAGCCGTTTAGGGGAATCCGGGTCAGGGAGACATTCTTTGTCTACAGTTCAACGATAGCCATGGTGGAGATGGAAGTTCAGAATATAGACAACATTCCTCATGAGGTGGCTGCCTATCCGATGCTTGAACTGGGAAATGATTCGCTGGAGATCATTCGTTACGACTCGTTACTCGATGGATATGTGACACACAGGTATGAAAGTCCATACAGACTGATCAGCAGTCTGAAGACCGAACATGGTTATCCGACACGAACCAGGGACTTATTTTCTTCCAATCAAAAGATAGATTCATATGGGGGATAT
>JACNKI010000074.1 GCA_014382125.1 Bacteroidota bacterium
CCGGTTTATCGGAAAAGCAAGTCCGCTCAAACACGTCAAAGCTGTTACCACTCCCTTGTTGACAGCATTTTCCACCTCTTCCTCTTCTGCCACGCTCCCCCTTACGATTCAGGCAGTGGAGAATAACAGTGGTGTTTCCAATAAAATATCCTCCTTTACACTTCCCCTTGGAGCTACCATCAACATGGACGGCACCGCACTTTACGAATGCGTGGCAGCCATGTTTATCGCGCAAGCGTATGGGGTCGAACTCTCATTCTTACAACAGGTAATTGTAGTTGTTACCGCATTGCTGGCTTCCATTGGAGCGGCCGGGATCCCCATGGCCGGACTGGTGATGATCTCCATCATCCTGACAGCCGTTGGCTTACCGCTGGAGGGACTGGGACTGATCCTGGCTGTAGACCGCATCCTGGATATGTTCCGGACAGCCACCAACGTCTGGAGCGATACCTGTGGAGCGGTGGTTATCGCCAAATCGGAAGGAGAAGTATTAAAAGTCTAATTTTCAGAAGTAATAGAATCCTCTTGTTTCCGGTCATCGAGTTCTTTGATCGCGACTTCTTTTCCATAAACAAGGAGCAGATCGTCAACCTCCATCACTGTGTCCGGAGTTAGAAATACATTGTAGGAACCATTCGGCTTTTCAACTCCAAGGATTAATTATACATATTCCTGTATCTAATGGCATTATCTAACGCATCCAGAATCTCACGGGTAAACCCGGCAGGTGGATTCTCTGGTAACTCTTCGGTTGTTTCCTGTAGTGATCCGGAGATCGGATCGGTGATCCGGTCACATGAGAGATGAATCTGTCGTTTCTGAAGTTCACCGACCGAATCAAACGAATTGCCAAACCAGTCACTAAAATCCAGCATAGCTGAGACAACAGACTGAAAGACAATCTCTTTGTTCGAATGTTTCTCACATATCCTGTGGTAGGCAAAAGTAAGCAGTTCAGCAGCATGAGTCCAAATATTGTCCGGAATGGGGATGAATGAGGATTCGATGGCGACCTTATCCGGATTCTCATTCTCCCACTTCACATAATCTCTTGCAACCTGAATATCGTGCACTGATCGTTTATAATCCATGAGATAACTCGTATAAAGGTAAATGATCCTGGGCATCAGGTAGCTCAGCTTGCTTTTAGCTGTCAGCAACAACGTAAAAAATACAGTACGATGCTCTTTCTCCACATCAAAGATAAAGAATGTAAACACTCTGAACAGCATCTTTCTTAGCTTCCATAAGGTACCAAAGCCGGGCTTTTTCACGTCCGGTTTTTGCTTGATCCCCGTAATAAAGGCAATGGCACGTTCCATAAATACCCGGGGATCGTAAATCTTTTCCCAATAATCTGCCAGTCCCTCAAATAACTCAACCCGGGTCATCTGCTTCGGTATAATGTTGGAGATGATATCCAATTTATCCGTGATCTCATCACGATCTAAAGAGATAATTCTTCCCTGTCGCTTAAAATCATACCACATCTTCGTTCCCGGAGGCGCTGAGAGTGGGTGGCAGATGTGATGGATGATATTCGCTTCCCGGATAAAGTCGGCTGTCTTTTGGAACACAGTCAGATCATCCGAATCCGCTCCGATGATCATATGGGCCAGGACCACGATCCCATACGACTGGATATTCTGAACTGCATCGGGAATCGAGATCCGTACATTTTGCTGCTTATTGAGATTTTTCAATGAATTCTCATTCACCGACTCAATACCGATCATGACCGCAAGAAAGTTGGAATTGGCAAGGAGGGTCAGTAACTCATCATCCTCTCCAATGGTAATATCCAGCTGTGTGATAAATCCAATAGGATGGGTAAACGAGTTATTCAGTTCAACAAGCTGGTTCAGTAACTCTTTGGCATATTTTTTATTTCCGACAAAGTTGTCATCTGCAACAAATATCATCTGAACATTCATCTCATATAACTTCCTGATCTCCTGTAGGACCTGTTCTATCGTTTTACTCCGGGGCTTCCTCCCATAGGTATAAATCACATCACAGAAGCTGCAATCAAAAGGACATCCACGGGTGGTCTGTACCGACACGGCATTGTATAATGGGATATCTTCCCTGATCAGTTCCCATGCAGGAGGAGGGATCCTGGTCATGTCGGGTTTTGAAATATTCTTATAGATCCTTTGATATTTGCCCTTTTTGAAATCCTCCAGGAATTGCGGCCAGGTATCTTCACACTCACCAGAAAAGACAATGTCGATAAACTCTTGGTTCTGATGAATGAGATTCTCGACACCGATCCCTCCCACCACAACTATAGCATTCGGAACCAACCTTTTGCAATGAGCAGCAATCTCCTGGCAATGCTTTCCCTGATTTGAGGTGATAGAAATGCCAATGATATCATAGGATTTATCCGGGAGTATCTCTTCTACCGGCCCGCGGATATATTCATCATGAATCTCAACTTCATGTTCAGACGGGGTAAGTGCAGCAACAGAGGCAATCGCATGCGGCGAAAAAATGGCTTTGGCGAACAGATATGGGATCGCACGGGTAATCTGGCTGTTAATATCATCATACGAACCTGGACTGATCAGTAATATCTTCATGGTCAGTTACATTCAACCTAACGCTCTAGAAACCAATAGACATACCCGCAATTTTCACAAATATAGTTGTTGGCCTCTTTGTTAGCCCACTCCAGACCAAAGAAGGTCATCCCCGGAGTGTTCATCAGAGTTTTCTTAGTATAGAACCGTTTGTGATTACATATCGGGCACTCCAGTCTCTTCCCTTTTACTTTATATTCACTGCTCTCTTGCTTTTTCCTCATAACACATCTAATTTAATCAACCGTAGGTCACTCCTATCCAAAATCCAGGTGAAACTGATTCGGAACTTCCATAAAACAAAAATAGTGAAAACTTACCCGAAAATCATCTCTAGCCCTTGCTTGAAAAAGTAATCTTTGATCTCGTTTTTCTTTTCGTCATCATAAAACTTACGTATCGGATCAATGTCGTCGAAAGTTGCTTTTTGTCCTATTTTCTCTAATTTCTGAATCCAGACCGGGTTGTTGGTCAAAAGCACGGCTTTTTGAACCTGGTGCCTGGTGTAAAATTCCGTGAGCTCGTGGATGTTTTTTTCACTGTCCGTTATTCCAGGGATCAAAGGCGTACGGGGCAAAAGCTCAACATGTCCGGACTGTAACTTGTTGTGCAATAAGATAAAGTTATCCAGAATGCGATCATTTGTAACTCCGCAATAGCGCTTATGTTCCATGGGATCAATGAATTTGATATCATAGTATATTATATCGACAAAAGGAAGGATCCGGGATTCAAACGGTTCAACGTCAAATAACCCTGCAGTTTCCAGAAGCGTATGGATCCCCTCTTTTTTAAACCTCTTCAATAAGGCAGAAGTGAATTCAACAAAGAGGGTTGGTTCCCCTCCGGATAATGTTACACCCCCACCCGATCGATCGAAAAACGGTTTGTATTTAACTACCTTTTCGACAATCTCCTCCACACTCATCTCCAGGCCCTTGCGAGTCATCGCTTTGGAAGGGCAAACCTCCACGCATTCCCAACAGAGCGTACAAAGATATCTGTCGATGTAAAAAGGATTGTCGGTTGATATTGCTCCTTCCGGGCAAACCTCAATGCAATCTCCGCAATCAATGCACTTATTCTGATCCCACCACAACTCAGGAGCAATCTTCTTGCTTTCCGGGTTTTGACACCAGAAGCAATCCATCGGACAGCCCTTAAAAAAGACGACGGACCGGATGCCCGGACCGTCGTTGTAAGAGTTCCCCTCGATATCAATGATTAGTGGTTTCTTGAAACTCATTTTATCCATTCCGGATGTGCCAAAAATAGTGCATTTATCAAGGAAAGACAAGTAGGTCGGGGTAGTAGGATTCGAACCTACGACCTCCTGCTCCCAAAGCAGGCGCGCTAACCGGGCTGCGCTATACCCCGTGAAATTTACGAACTGTTTTTTTCGGCACAAAGGTATAAAAATTGGGCTAACGACCAATTCCTGTACCTTATTCTGTTTGCTACAAATGAATAAAAAAGTTGGCGATTGATAAATAGGTGTCAACCAGGAACGAAATCAAAGTTATCCAATTAGTGGATGACGTGCAAATTCAAGGTTTTTCTTTATTAAAAGTTACCAATATTCAGTTATTGGTGTACCCATTTTCGTAGTCACCTGGT
>JACNKI010000142.1 GCA_014382125.1 Bacteroidota bacterium
CGCAATGGTGACCGAAATACCAATTGTTGAACTCTCCCTGGGGAAAACAAAAAAAAGGGATTGAAAGGATAAATATAATTGTAGGGATAATTCTCATGACCTTTCCCTCTTAATACTCTATTTTACTTTCTGAATCAAAAAGTTACAGGAAGGAACAAAGTTAACACATCTGGCGCTAAAATGAAAGAGGCTGTCTTAAAAGTTCTAAATTTATTATATTTATAGGCATGAAATACTTTCTAAAATAAAAAACGAAACAAAGACTAAACCTAAACTAAAGCTAAACCGAACCTAAACTAACCAACGACTAAAGGAAGACTAACCAACCACCCCGTCACTCGCTTCACTCCTGCCACCCCTCCTTGTTAAAAAAGGAGGGGAGATTTTACTTCCTCCTTCATACTTCTATTATTCTTATTCTGAATTCTAAAATCCGCAACTTTTTCATATAGAAAAACAAGTCGTTCGACTATCTAATAGAACCGCTTGTATAATAGCAATCCGAATTATTTGAATTGGGTCTTGATTTCACCTTCCGTAATAAATAATTTTGTAATTTAGATTAAAATATTATTACCTTTACGACCTTTTAAGCCCAATGTAATCTAACATAAAATTGTATGGTATGTTAAGAAATTTACTATTAGCTATTGGAATAATACTGACATCAAGCATGTTGGTATTCTCACAATCTGGAGGTACTCTCAAAGGTAAAATCGTTGATGAGGTAACAAAAGAACCCATACCCTTTGCAAATATTGTCGTTTTGGTTGGGGGTGTTCAAATGGGTGGTGCTACCTCAGATTTTGATGGGAATTATACGATAAAACCGGTACCGGCAGGTAAGGTAGACCTGAAAGCTTCCTATGTGGGATATCGTGATTTTATCATGAACGGAATCATCATCTTTGTTGATAAGATCACGTTTCAGGATATCGATATGAGTGAATCCACTACTACCCTGAGGGAGGTAGTTGTTAAGGATTACAAAGTTCCGCTGATCTCAAAAGACCAGACGGTTTCAGGAGGAACCGTAACCCAGGAAGAAATCGCCAAGATGGCCAACAAATCGGCCGCATCTGTTGCCACAACTGTTGGTGGAGTCACAACAAACGCCAGCGGTGGAATAGCCAGTATCCGGGGTGCAAGATCATCCAGTACGGTTTACTACATTGATGGGATGCGTGTGGTAGGAAGTTCCGCGTTGCCTCAGGCTGCGATCGAACAGGTTGAGGTGATCCTGGGGGGTACACCGGCTGCCTATGGAGACGCTACCGGTGGTATCATCAGCGTAACGACCAGAGGTCCTTCACGGAATTTTTCTGCCGGAATTGACCTGCAAACATCGCAGTTCCTTGATCCGTTTGGATACAACCGTGTCGGTTTTAACATTACCGGTCCATTGGTCTCCATGAAGGATACGGTGACTAAAACAAAAACACCGATCATGGGGTACTTCCTTGCCGGTGACCTTACGTTTCGACAGGATGGCAGACCAAATGCAACAGGGCTTTACAGGGTTAATGATGATAAGATCAGTTTTCTTGAAACCAATCCGCTACGGTTAAACGAATCAGGAGAAGGAATCCTGCTCAACGGAGAGTTCCTTACCATGGATGACCTGGTGAAGACCAGGACCACTATGAATACAAACAGATACAACGTATTGATGTCAGGGAAACTTGACTTTCGGCTCTCTCCCACAATCAACATGTCGTTTGGTGGAACATTCCGGTACTACGACCAAAACAACTTCAGTTATGGCGGATCACTGATGAACTTCGCTAACAACAGTCATTCACTGGGATATACCTGGCGTGTGAACGGAAGGTTCACCCAGCGCTTCCGCTCATCCAGAGAGGAGAAGACCTTTGTCGACAACATCTATTATACCATTGGTGCCGACTACACAAGAACATATGGCAAAACAGAGGATGGCAGCCATCAAGAGAATTTGTTTAAATACGGATATGTTGGAAAATTCGAAACACATACCATACGTGCCTTTACCCCATTTATGAACTACGACTCCGTCGCCGGAAAAAATGCCTATCTTCAGAATGGTTTCCAGGATACCATCGTCAGTTTTACACCATTTGATATCAATCCGGAATCCTCTGCATGGACATCTCAGTATTATAACCTGTTTGCCAATGATCCCGATGGACATTACAGAAATATCGATGAGATCATAGGAGGTAAAGGGTTGATCAACGGGATGGAACCGGATCCGATTTATGGGATGTGGTCAAGCCCGGGAAACAAGACAAACGGCTATAATGTGGGAACATCAAGCCAGCTCTCGGTGAATGCCTCCTTCGCAGCCGACTTCGGGAATCACGAAATCCAGCTGGGTTTACAGTATCAGCAGCGGAGTTCATCATTCTATGGCTACAACGCAACCGGATTGTGGTCGTTGATGTCTGGTTTGACAAACGCACAACTTGCCGAACTGGATATCAACAACCCTCAACTTGTCTATAGAGACGGTGTATTTATGGACACCATCTTTTATTACAGGCAATTTGTAGAGCAGCTTCAACGGAATTTTGATATAAATCTTCGTAATAAACTGGGACTGCCTGTTAACGGAGTCGATTTCATCGATATAAACTCATATGATTTCGGCAACAATTCAATCAACTATTACGATGCCAATCAACAATTACATACGGTTACAATCGGAGAAGAGATATTCTCAATTGATATGTTTAGTGCAGATGAACTGTTAGATAATGGTGATGCAAAAGTTGGATACAGAGGATATGACTACATGGGGAATAAACTCACCTCAAAACCATCATGGGAAGAATTTTTTACCGCCAAGGACGAAGACGGAAACTTTTCCCGGCCGATTGGCGCCTATGAGCCTATCTATATCGCCGGTTATATCCAGGATAAATTTGCTTTTAAAGACCTGATCTTTAACATTGGATTGCGTGTTGACCGTTTTGATGCCAACCAGCCGGTTTTGAAAGATCCGTACTTGTTCCAGGCAGCCAAGACTGCCGGAGAAGTAGGTGAACTGAATGGTCAGCCTGTCGTTCATCCATCTAGCATCGGCAGCAACTATGTGGTCTATGTGGATGATGTGGACAACCCGACAGAAGTCACAGGTTATCGCTTCGAGAGTGACTGGTATAACCGTGAAGGTACGGTTATCACCGACCCGAAAATTCTGGATAAAGGAAACGGGATCTCACCATACCTGGTCGATCCTTCAGTCACAGATGTGCAGGCCGATGTATTTAAAGATTATGAGCCGCAGACCAATTTCATGCCACGAATCTCATTCTCATTCCCGATTTCTGACGATGCACTTTTCTATGCACACTACGATATTTTAACCCAGCGTCCGACATCCGGAAACATCATTGACCCGGTTGCTTACTATTTTATCCGGACTTCTGCTGCAGGAACCTTGAACAACCCTGCACTGCTGCCACAAAAGACCATCGATTATGAGTTGGGTTTCCAACAGAAGATCAACAATTCATCATCCCTGAAACTTGCCGTCTTTTATCGCGAGATGCGGGATGAGATTCAGCAGTACAGGCTTACCGGCGCCTATCCCAGGACCTATTACTCCTATACCAATATCGACTTTGGAACGGTTAAGGGCTTAACAGTGACCTATGACCTGCGCCGGACCAATAACGCCAGGCTGAGGTTTAGCTATACCCTTCAGTTTGCTGAAGGAACCGGTTCAGACCCGAATGCAGCTTCAGCTATCATACGTTCCGAGCAGCCCAACCTGAGAACGTTGAACCCTTTGAGCTTTGACCGCCGGCACCAGTTTAACATCAGCTTCGACTACCGTTGGGGACATGGGAAAGATTATAACGGACCGGTCATCAACAGAAAGAAGAGTGGCAAAGCGCCTGTTCAGTTCCTATCCAACTTTGGAGGGAACTTCACCATCACAGGTGGTTCGGGAACTCCTTACACCAAATCAAGTAAAATTGAGCCATACGGTGCAATGGGCCCGATCAAGGGAACAATCAACGGAGCCAGATTGCCTTGGCAGTTTGTTATCAACATGCGCATCGACAAAGAGTTCATGTTTGCTTTGGGCAAGCGTAAAAAAGGAGCCAGTATAGATGTTTACCTGGATATCCTGAACCTCCTTAATACCAAGAATGTAACAAGGGTATATCCGGCAACAGGTTCCGCCGAAGATGACGGATACCTCTCAGCCCCGGAATATCAGAACCAGATCAACCAGCAGGTGAGCTCGCAATCATACAGGGACCTCTATTCAGTGTGGATTGCCAATCCATATAATTATAGCTCTCCCCGTCAGATCAGGTTAGGTGTCATGTTCAATTTCTAATATTCAAAAATATCAGGACTATGAAAAATATACTTCGTTTTTTATTCATTTCTCTCTGTTGCCTCTTCGTACTTCAACCTTCTGCTTTTTCCAGGGAAAAGGTAAAAGGTAGCACGAAAAGCTCAAATACGATCAAGCAGATTGCAGCAGCATGCGAACCTGGTTCAGATTACAAGTACCTTGACCTGAATAACGTCAGAACACTCATCTACTCGTATGGAAACGGATGGTTTCTGGAAGATGGCGAGTACGAGATCCCGAAAGGATCCAGGAAAATATCCATGTTCTCATTCTCCTTGTGGATCGGAGGGATCGATATCAACAACAACCTGAAACTGGCCGCTTACCGATACGGACAGGGTCCCAATACCGCAGCGGCGCATACCAAGAATGACTTCTGGCCCGGACCGTTGACCATCGACGGAACCGCTGCAATTGAAGCAGATGTTTGCGCTCAATACGACCATCTTTATCCAATCACCCGTCCGGAGGTGCAGGAGTTCCTGGCCTGGTGGGGTAGTAAAGACGAGTATCCCGATTATCAGATCCCCAGATCCATTCTGGAGTGGCCGGCACATGGAGACAGGGCAAAAGGACAAGCCTATTACCTCGCCCCCTTCTTTGATGAGGACGGAGATGGTACATATGATCCCTATAACGGGGACTATCCGTACTATGACCTGGATAACAGTCTCTGTCCCACAAACCTGAAGCCTGGAGAGCGTTTGGCCAGAGCACATCTCAGGAATGGAGAAGCTACTGATACCCTCGGTATCCTTGTCGACCAGGTAATCAAAGGTGATCAAACCCTGTGGAGTGTCTATAACGACAAAGGAAATTATCACTCCGAAACAGAAGGTGAACCCATCGGTATGGAGATTCGTGCCCAGTATTTCTCGTTTGCTACAAACGATGAGATCAACGACATGACCTTCTACAGCTACGAAGTAATCAACCGGTCAACCTATACGCTCACCGGCACCTACTTCAGCCAGTGGGTCGACCCCGACCTCGGTTGGTATCAGGACGACTATGTAGGGTGTGATGTGAAACGTGGATTGGGATACTGTTATAACGGACTCCCCATTGACGGGACCGGACAGATTCAGGCCTATGGCGCTCACCCCCCTGCCGTCGGTGTCGACTTCTTTCAGGGACCATATATGGACCCGGATCAACGGGATAACCCCAGATTCACAGGAGACTGCTCCATCCTGACGAGTGAATATCCACTCGACCAGATGGCCATCAACGGCGCTCCCGCAGGTTATGGTGATGGGATCGTTGACAATGAGCGATTTGGCATGAGACGATTCGTCTATCACAACAACAGCCTCTCCGGTGTTCCGTGGTATATGCAGGATCCGGATTATGCCCCTGAATATTACCTTTTCCTGAGAGGGATCTGGAAAGACCAAACAAAAATGCTCTACGGTGGGAATGCACATCAGGGTGCCGGTGCCGACGGACCCGAATGTGATTTCATGTTCCCGGGAGATACAGATGTATGTGACTGGGGAACTGCAGGTCAGCCCCCTAACGGAGAGAAATACTGGACAGAGGAGACAGCAGGAAACAACCCGAGTGACCGCCGCTTTATGCAATCAGCCGGGCCCTTCACCCTGCATCCGGGAGCCTGTAACTACATTACCGTTGGAATCCCCTGGGCCAGGACAATTGCCGGCACACCATGGGATGCTGTCGGGAAACTTCGTGTTGTCGATGATTTATGTCAGAGTTTGTTCGACAACTGCTTTGCCGTATTGAATGGCCCCAATGCACCGGACCTAACTATTCAGGAGATGAACAAGAAGCTGATCATCTACATCACCAACCGCAAAATCAATGATGCAGGGAACAATTACCAGGAGAGATATGTTGAGTATGACCCCAACATCCCGAATCCTGACACGTTACCCCACAACCAGCGTAACGACTCTCTCTACCGGTTTGAAGGATATATTGTGTATCAGTTAAAAGATGCTACTGTAAGTGCAGCTGACCTGGGTGATCCGACAAAAGCGAGACAGGTATTCCAGTGCGACATCAAGAATAATGTCACGAAACTGGTGAACTGGACCTTTAACCAGGACCTGGGTGGCAATGTTGGGGAGGTGATGGTTGATGGTTCAAATGAGGGAATCCTGCACTCCTTTATTCTGGAGAATGACGCTTTTGCCACAGGCGACCTGGCCCTGATCAATCACAAGCAATATTATTTTATGGCTATTGCTTACGCCTACAATGAATTCAAAGTATATAATCCGATTACTCCTGAGGGACTTGATGGTCAGAAACTTCCCTTCCTTTCCGGCCGGAGTAATCTTAAATCCTATACAGGAATTCCTCACATTCCACTGAATGATATTCCTAACTCCTCATATGGAGAGGGCCCGACCATTACCCGGATTCAGGGCCAGGGAAACGGTGGCAAGATTCTTTACCTGGATCCTGCTACCACCCAGGAGATCCTTTCTAAGCCTCCTGCCGACAGTACGAACCAGTATGGTGGTCCGGATTATCCAATAGCCTATAAGGCTAAGTATTTGACCGGATACGGTCCGCTGAATGTAAAAGTAGTTGACCCGCTGAATGTCATTGCCAGCGATTATATCCTGGCCTTTGATTCGATGGTTCCGGGACCGCCAAACCCAACCTTTACAAACCCGGATATCAGGTTTGGTAATTGGATGATGATCGATACAAGAACAGGGAATGTTTACACGTCTGATACAACTACCATCTATCCATACGAACAGCTCTTCCTCGATCTTGGGATAGCCGTTGAAATCGCCCAGATCCCGAATCCTGGCGACACGTTACCCGGAGCCGTTCATGCAGATAACAATGGTTTGTTATCCGCTCCTCCTGCTGTCTATGAGGATCCCTCTCATCGCTGGCTAAGTGGTGTGCCTGATTGGGATAATCCACCCGGACTTGCATTGAACTGGATCAGATCAGGTACCTATAACGGTGGTGGCAACTCAGCAACGTGGGATTGGGATATGTCCGCTAGCGACCCCTGGGATCCCAACAAAAACTATCAGCAGATCCAGGTTGTCGCCAAAGTGATCCCGGTAATTGGAAATGTATCCGGCGGAACCTGGGCGCCTTACTCCATGTGTGCTTTTGGTCAGCAAATGCGTAACGGACCGGCATATTCCTCACTCTCCAAGAAGTTGAACAAACTGTTCAACCTGGCCAGTGTGGATATTGTCATCACTCCGGATAAGAACCTCTGGACAAGGGCTCCGGTCGTCGAAATGTGTCCCGACTCCCTGATCGCCGAAGGACGTGCCCGTCAATACGATTTGCGTAAAGGAAAATCGGTGAATGTTGATGGAGATACCGGGGTGGTTCATACTGAACCGATGTACAATTCAAACTATATTTCAGACTATGGCATGGGCTGGTTCCCCGGTTATGCCATTAACCTGGAGACAGGTGAAAGGCTCAACATCATGTTTGGGGAGAACTCCTGGCAGGTTGCTGATAATGGACGTGACATGCTCTGGAACCCAACTTCAAATATGTTTGATCTCACATTCAATCCGGTATTCGGCGGGCAACACTATGTCTACATCATGGCTCACAGAGACCTGAGAACTCCGGCATTGGATACCTTCAATCTTAACTTCCCGGCCTATGATGCCGGACAGAACCTGTTCGATGTCCTGAAAATGGAAAAGAAAATGGAGAATATCTATAAAACCCGTGCATATGCGTCAGCTATGTGGGTGAATATCCCGCTCTCTGTTGATGGCGAACCCTGGCTGAGTAATCGTGTTGAGATTGCGATTCGCGTAGCCAAACCTTACCAGAGATATTACTCTGAAGCCATTCCGGATAGCATTGTGGATACGGCTCAAAACCGGGCATGGCCACTCTATATCTTCAACACGGATGCAATTGCTACCTCAAAGAACAACTATTCCAAAATGGAGACCGACCTTGACCTGATCAATGTCGTGCCCAATCCCTATTATGCATATGATGATTACGAACGTAATCAGCTGGACAACAGAATCAAGATCGTCAACCTGCCTACCAAATGCACGGTAACGATCTACGACTTGAGTGGAACGGTGATTCGTCAGTTTAAGGTGGACAAAGCAGGGATCACCCTGCCGAGAGCCTCAACTGCCGGGCTTAATACCGATGCGAAAACCTCTGTCGACTGGGATATGAAAAACTTCGCCGGAATTCCGATTGCCGGCGGAGTTTACCTGATCCATGTGAAAGCAGATGGCTTGGGTGAGAGAACGCTTAAATGGTTTGGTATTCTACGACCTATTGACCTGAACTCGTTATAGTGATATATGAAAAACATGTTTCAACATAAAAAATACAACATTATGAAAAACATATATAGCATTTTACTGGCTTTTTTCCTGGCAGTTTTGATTATGTATCCGACAGATACGGTTACAGCCGGGAACAAAGACCGTTCAGGTCAGGCTGGCGCATCTGAGCTTCTCATCAACCCATGGGCCAAAAGCTCGGCCTGGGGTGGTGTCGGAACCTCTTGCACCCATGGGCTGGAAGCATTATTTACCAACATTGCCGGTACGGCCTTTACAACCGGCACCGAAATCGTTTTCTCCTATACAAACTGGCTTCAGGGCTCAGGCGTTAACATCTACTCGTTTGGCCTGAGCCAGAAATTAGGAATGAATAAAGGAGTACTGACAGTCGCCGTGATGTCAATGAACTTTGGAGAAATTGACATCACAACAACCAACTCTCCGGAAGGTGGCCTGGGAACCTTTAAACCCTCTTATATGAACATCAACCTGGGCTATGCGAAAGCATTCTCGAACAGTATATATGGAGGTATCGCCATCAAAATTATTTCCGAATCAATATCTGACGCCAGTGCTTTGGGGATCGCACTTGATGCCGGGGTTCAGTATGTTACCGGAGAGAAAGACCAGTTGAAATTTGGCGTGGCCCTGAAGAATGTGGGAGCGCCCATGCGGTTTTCTGGCGACGGCCTCTCCTTCCGTGGAATTATCCCCGGACATGGAAACGACAATGACCTCTTTACAGTCTCTCATCGCTCAGAGAAATATGAGCTTCCTGCTACGCTCAGAATCGGTGCATCATACGATTTCAATATCGGAGAGATGCACCGGATCACCCTGGCAGGAAACTTTAACTCAAACTCCTTTACCAAAGACCAGTTTATTTTAGGTCTGGAATATGCACTGAAATACTACCTCTCACTCAGGGCTGGATATACATATCAGGGAGGGATGTTTGAATCAAATGTAGTCGACAGAGGAACTGTTTTCACAGGACCAACAGCTGGATTCACGGTTTCAGTTCCGTTCAACAGAGAAAAAAATACAGGAATTGGCATCGACTACTCCTACCGGGCTACAAACCCCTTCGGGGGAGTGCATAACGTAGGTTTAACACTTAACTTTTAAAACAGACGCTACTGCAAATCTAGGTTTTCTTAACCTATTATTTCATAGAGCAAAAGGGCCCTTATTCAAGGGTCTTTTGCCTTGTTATATTTACAGGATAAATTAATGAAGCCATGTCGGATATAAATTACTTCACACCGGAAGGTTTAGAGAATCTCAAAGAGGAGCTAAAGCAGTTGACAACCGTTGAACGCCCCGCCATATCCAAACAAATTGCAGAAGCAAGGGATAAAGGTGATCTGTCGGAGAATGCCGAGTATGCTGCAGCGAAAGACGCACAATCTCTTCTTGAATTGAGGATCTCAAAATTACAGGATACCATTAACAGTGCCAGGTTAATTGATGAAACAAAACTGGATGATTCAAAAGTGCTCATTTTCTCAACGGTGAAGCTGAAAAATATGCAGAATGGAGCGACTGTATGCTATACCCTTGTGCAGGAGAATGAGTCGAATGTGAAAGAAGGCAAGATATCCGTGAACTCCCCCATTGCGAAAGGTATTCTGGGGAGGTCCATGGGAGAGAAAGTAGACATTACTGTTCCTGCCGGTATCATCTCTTTTGAGATCATGGAAATTTCCAGAAATAACGGGTAGTCATGCCAGGTATATTTTCCCGTATTATAGACGAAGAGATTCCTTGCTATAAAGTGGCAGAAGATGAACGGTTTCTTGCGTTTTTGGACATCAATCCGCTGGCAATCGGTCATGCGCTGGTAATTCCGAAAAAGGAGATTGACTATATCTTTGATATTCCGGATGATCTCTATAAAGATTATTTCTGTTTTGCAAAATCTGTCGCGCTGGCTATTGAAAATGTGATCCCCTGCCAGCGAATCGGAATCGCCGTTGTAGGCCTGGAGGTTCCACATGCCCATATCCACCTGATTCCGCTTCAGACGATTTACGACATTGATTTTAAAAAACCGAAGTTGAAACTTTCGGAAATGGAATTCCACCGTATTGCAGAGAAGATTTCCTCCTCGTTTGAGAAGATCGTCTCAACCTGAATCTCCCTGCTGATCCGGATCAGTAAGCCCGGATATTTTTCCCTTCGATATAGTTAATAAAGGATCGGTTGACAACTTTGTTGCCGCCGGGGGTTGGATAATTACCTGTGAAATACCAGTCGCCCAGGTGGTTTGGAATGGCATCATGGAGATCTTCAATGGTTTGATAGATGATCTGTACGCGGGCTTTACAGGATGAAGGAGTTAGCAATTCTGATATCTTTTCCGATATCCTTTCGGCAAGGAAGGATTTGTAGATCTCTTTCACATGGTTGATAATCTTCTCCTTAGGAAGGCTTTCGTCTTTTTTACACTTATTGTAAACATCATTAATGATGTAATCCTGTTGGGTTTCTTTAAGTAATTCAATAGCTGCTTTAAACGCAATGAAGTCACTTAATTTAGCCATGTCTATTCCGTAGCAATCCGGGTAACGGATTTGCGGCGCTGAAGAGGCGATAACAATCTTCTTAGGCTCAAGCCTGTCCAGGATACGAAGAATACTTTGCTTCAGGGTAGTTCCCCTGACAATAGAATCATCCAGAACAACCAGGTTCTCCTGACCGGGGCGAATACTCCCGTAGGTGATATCATAGACATGTGCGGCCAGATCGTCGCGTTGACTGTCGCGGGTAATGAAAGTCCTGAGTTTCATATCCTTGACAGCGACCTTTTCTACTCTCGGTTTCAGCTTGAGTAGTTGTTCGATCTGATCGGGAGAACGATTGTTTTTTAAGTCGATGAGCCTGTCCCGTTTGATGGTATCACAAAAATGATCCAACTCCTCAACAAGGCCATAGTATGCATCAATCGCAGTGTTTGGAATATAAGAAAAGACGGTATTTTGAATATCGTGATCAATGGCATTCAAAATCGCAGGAGCCAAAAATTTCCCCAGTTTTTTACGCTCCCGGTAGATATCTTTATCGGTTCCCCTGGAGAAATAGATCCGTTCGAACGAACAGGCTTTTTTCACTCCCGGTTCCTGGTATTGACATTCAGTCACCTGCCCGTTCTTTTTCACAATCAACGCATGACCGGGTTGAAGCTCGTGAATATCATTTGCACTCAGATTCATGGTTGTTTGGATGGCTGGTCGTTCTGATGCAGCAATCACCACCTCATCGTCATGGTAATAGAATGCCGGACGGATTCCGGAGGGATCCCGCATTACAAATGCATCTCCATGGCCAATCAATCCGGCAATCACATACCCTCCGTCCCACCGTTTCGATGCCTGTTCAAGGATCTTTCGGATATCGAGATCCTGTGCAATCATACCCGAGATTTCTCGTTTGGGTTGCCCACGTTTTTTATACTTTCTGTATAAAATCTCATTCTCCTTATCCAGAAAGTATCCGATCTTCTCCATGATCGTGATGGTGTCGGAGGTCTCAACCGGGCATTGTCCGAGATCTATGAGTATATTGAAAAGTTCTTCAACATTGGTGAGGTTGAAATTGCCGGCCAGCACCAGGTTTTTTGTCATCCAGTTATTCTCACGGATAAGGGGATGAAGGCTTTCAGTTGTGTTTCCGCCAAATGTTCCGTAACGGAGATGACCGAGATAGAGTTCCCCATACATCTCTATATGATGTTTCAACCAGCCGACATCATGAAGATTCTGTGGATAGTTATCCTCTATTTCTTTAACAGATGTACCGATCTGTGAGAAAATATCTTTGATTGGCGTGTCTGTGTTTGATCTGATCCGGTTGATATATCTGCTTCCCGGTTCCAGGTCAAACTTGATTACAGCAACTCCGGCGCCATCCTGCCCACGGTTATGTTGCTTCTGCATCAACAGGTGTAATTTATTCAGCCCGTAAAATGCAGTACCGTATTTTGCCAGGTAATATTCCGGTGGTTTTAGCAAACGAACAAGAGCAATACCACACTCGTGATGGATAAAGTCACTCATCGGCGAAGGATAAAATGAAGCGTAAAGATACAAAATAAAGAGGGAGAGAATAAGTAGTGATTATACGAGCTGATCAATACCTTTATTTCCATATTTTTTCGATACTTTTGTGTGAGTTTACCAAGACTACCTCATGCCGATAACAAGGGATGCATCGGATTTTCTGACTGTGTCTGAATCCATACCTTTCGTGGATGTCAGATCACCGGCTGAATTTCACCAGGGTCATATTCCGGGAGCGATCAATATCCCGTTATTCAACGATCTCGAACGGATTGAGATAGGCAAACTCTATGTGCATTCAGGCCGCGATCAGGCAA
The DNA here is from genome assembly GCA_014382125.1 of Bacteroidota bacterium. Lineage (GTDB taxonomy): Bacteria > Bacteroidota > Bacteroidia > Bacteroidales > FEN-979 > QYOJ01. The sequence goes on from JACNKI010000142.1 coordinate 13,016, forward strand.
TATTACGCGGACTGGATATCATCCTGCCGAAAACGAGTAAAATTTTACAGACTCTTCGTGATCGCACGAAAGGAAAAGATTTGCGTCTATACTGCTGGCGTGGAGGCTTACGGAGCTTGAACATGGCCTGGTTTTTTGAAACAAACGGGTTTCGTGTCTCCCTTCTTGATGGAGGGTACAAAGCGTATCGAAGATTTATCCGGAACCACATGGATGAAACAGCCCGGGTGGTTGTCCTTGGTGGCTATACAGGAAGTGGAAAAACAGAGGTATTAACCCATCTTTCAAAAATCGGCGAACAGGTGATCGACCTGGAAAAGCTGGCATCTCATAAAGGATCGGCATTCGGGGGCATCGGGCTACCTGATCAACCCACCAACGAACAGTTCGGGAACAACCTCTATGACCAATGGCAACGGCTTGATAAAACCAGGTTTATCTGGTTGGAGGATGAGAGTCGAATGATCGGAAAAGTCACTATGCCCGATCAGATGGTCAGGAAGATCAAGCAATCACCATTGATCATCATGGATGTGCCAAAGGAACTCCGCGTGAATAGGCTGGTCATGGAATATGCCGGTATCGATGATCAGTTGTTAATTGAAGCTGTGATGAAGATCGAAACCAGGCTGGGAAAGCCACGGGCAAAGGGAGCATTGGTTTCGATACAGGAGAAAGACTATGCCACTGTTGCCGACCAGGTGCTCACCTATTACGACAAAGCTTACTCATTCTCTATGAACCGTCGGGAGGGTCAATCCCGTTTTCATTTTGCTGTCGGGAAATTTGATGCCTCTGAAGTTGCCGCAAGACTATTGGAGTTTGCAAACAAGCACCTGAATAATGGAACCCATTTACCTGGATTATAATGCTACAACTCCCCTGGACCCATTGGTACAGGAAGAGATGAAGCCATATCTGGATTTCTATTTTGGGAACCCTTCCAGTTCACATAATTATGGGATCAAAGCCAGGGAGGGTGTCATGCTGGCACGAAAACGTGTCGCAGCTATGCTGAACTGCGATGCAGATGAAATCATTTTTACCAGTGGGGGTACTGAATCCAACAACTTCGCTATTAAAGGTGTAGCAACTTCTCTTCGTGCAAAAGGGAACCATATCATCACCTCCGGCATTGAACACCCGGCTGTTACTGAAGTTTGCCGTTATCTTCAAAAACAAGGTTGGGAAATCACCTGGATGGAAGTAGATCAATTTGGCATGGTTAATCCAGCCGAAATTCGGCAGGCAATTCGCCCCGAAACGATATTGATCACAGTCATGCATGCGAACAACGAAACAGGAACGGTTCAACCGGTTTCCGAGATTGCTTCTATCGCCCATGAACACGATGTTCCGTTTCATACAGATGCCGCCCAGAGCATTGGTAAGATTCCGGTTGATGTTCAGGAGCTGGGAGTAGGTCTATTATCTGTTGCCGGTCATAAAGTATATGCTCCAAAAGGGATTGGAGCGCTTTATGTTCGCAGGGGTGTCAATCTGGAGAAATTGATCCATGGCGCCGATCATGAAGCCGATCGCCGCGCTGGAACAGAGAATGTGATAGGCGTTGTTGGGTTGGGAAAAGCAGCAGAAATAATCACCAACCACGAGTCACGAGTCACGAGTCACGAGTCACAAGTCACCAATCACCAAGTATATCAGCAAGTTCTCCGGGATCGCCTGCATGAAGGTATCAAACAAGCAATTCCAGAGGCCCGGTTAAATGGTCATCCCGATAAACGACTGCCGAATACCCTGAACCTGGGTTTCCCGGATGTGGATGCCAACCTGTTGCTGGCAGCAATGAAAGGAGTGGCGGCATCAGCAGGAGCAGCATGTCATGCCGGCGAAGAAGCGATGACGGGTGTGCTGGCTGCCATGCACGTGCCATACGCCTTTGCTATGGGAACGATCCGGTTCTCGGTCGGCAGAATGACGACAGAAGAGGAGATACTGGCGGCGATTCCGATTATTGTGAATGCATATAAGGAGATTAGAAATTGGAAATCAACATCCCACCTCCCTACCTCCCCACCTCCCCACCTCCCTTCTTCCCCACCTTCCGTCACACCAGTCACCAGTCACGAGTTACGAGTCACGAGCCACGAGTCCACGGTCACCAGTCTCCGGTTAACCGACTATACCCATGCCCTAGGCTGTGCTTGCAAGATTCGCCCACAAACACTGGAAAAGATCCTGGAAAAGTTACCCAAACCGAAAGATCCCCGGATATTAGCTGGGTTTGAGTCGTCGGATGATGCTGCCGTATACCAGATCAGTGAAAAGCAAGCGCTGGTGCAAACTGTTGATGTGATCCCTCCTGTTGTCGACAATCCATACTATTTTGGAGCTATCGCTGCCAGTAATGCATTAAGTGATGTATACGCCATGGGCGGTAATCCCTTATACGCGTTGAATATTGTTGGCTTTCCCGGCGCCAGGTTACCCGTTGAAGTGTTGCTGGAGATCTTGAAAGGTGCCACTGATAAAGTGGAAGAAGCAGGCATACAGATTCTCGGAGGGCATAGTATTGAAGTTCCGGAGCCTCTTTTTGGCCTCACTGTTACCGGTACTGTTGAACCTGGCAGGGTAATCAGAAACGCAGGCCTGCAACCTGGCGATGCGTTGGTTCTCACCAAGCCACTAGGAACAGGTATCCTTTCGATGGCCATGAAAAGACAGTTAGTCTCAGGTCCTGAGTCGGAGAAAATCCTGAAGTCCATGGCTGCTCTGAACAATAAGGCCGCGAAAACGATGCAGCAGTTTGATGTGCATGCCTGTACAGACATCACTGGTTTTGGGCTCCTCATCCACCTGAAGGAGATGACTGCCCATGACCCTGTTGATATCGAGTTATCAGCTGATGCGATACCCTTTTACAAAGGTGTTTGGGAGTGTCTTGCAGAAGGATTGATCCCGGCAGAAACAACAAATAACCTCGACTACATCAGTTCATCCGTGAACTGGGGAGAAGGAGTTTCGCAGCAGGAGAAACTTCTGTTATGTGATCCCCAGACATCCGGTGGGCTGTTGATCGCTTTGAATGAGGCGCAAGCAATGAAGCTGATTGACCGGTTGAAATCAGCCGGAATGGAAACCACCGCATTCGTCGGAAAATGTAAAACTGGAAAAGGAAAGATAATCGTACATAGATAGAAGAGATGTTTACGAGTAAAGCATTCCGGTATTCAACCTTCTCAGCTCTCTATTTTGCCCAGGGATCTATTCTGGGATATTTCACTGCTTTGAATGCGATCTATTTGCGATCGTATGATATCCCGATGACCCAGGTAGGGTTGTTTTCTGCAATTGCCCTGATACCCTTGATCCTGAAGATTTTCCTTGGGATGCTAAGCGACCGGATTAATTTGTTTGGGCTGGGATACCGGAAACCATATATCATCCTTGGCTTGCTGATCCAGGCATCCGGGCAACTTATTTTTCCGTTTGTTGACCCTGCCACCTCTTTTGCCCTGTTAACAGTTGTCGCTTTCTTTTCACTTACCGGGATGGCCATGTATGATACATGCACAGATGGGTTTGCCCTGGACACCACCCCAAAGGAGGATGAAGGAACGGTACAGGGGATTATGGTCGCCGGACGGGCATTGGGTATAGTTCTTATCTCTGCTACCGTTGGGATTCTGTCATATATGACTAACTGGGATGCTGTGTTCCTGGCACTTGCTATCATGACTCTGATTCCCATCCCGATGGTTCTGTTGTTAAAGGAACCTTCACGACCAGCCAACAGGACATTTGAATGGAAAGCTTTCCGGGCTTTCACAAAAAAACAGGTGGTTGCTTTAGGACTGCTGGGTATCCTGGGATTTATCATCACCAGCGGAGCGAACATGCTGGTCAATCCTTTTTTACAGGAAACTTTCGGGATCTCTTACATGCTGGCAGGCTTTTATGCTGCTGTCTGGGGTGTTGGCGTGATCCTTGGCGGGATCACAGGTGGCCGGTTAACCGACAAAATCGGACACAAGCGATCTGTCAAAGGAGCGCTTTTTGCCTCCCTGATCACCGTTTTCCTTATCGCCATGATAGCTAACCCGCTTCTGGCATGGCCATTGGTATTCCTGTTCGGACTGGCATATGGGTATTTTGAGACGGTCTACTTCGCTACATCAATGGGCAAAACGGATATGCGGATTGCCGCTTCCATGTTTGCCATCCTGATGGCAGTAGCCAATATCGGATCGGGTATCGGCCTGGCCGGAGGAGGATTCCTGAGCGACCTGGTCGGGTATCAGTGGACCTTCATTCTTTTTGCCTGCCTGAACCTGGTGGCTCTGCCACTCCTGCCTGTGATTTTTGGAAAGAAAGATAATCGTGAAACTAGCTGATAAAAAGACTACGGGATGAGAAATTGGGATCTGATGTAAGGTTGACACCCAATTTCCGTAAACCCGCCTCATCACCTGGAGTGGGTATATGGGTGAGGTGGACTTCACAGTTCCGGAGTTCTTTCAGAAATTCCACGGCCATCTGGGCTGCCGGATTGGAGATGGCGCTGATACTCAGAGCGATCAGTGTCTCTTCCACATCCAGACTGATCACTTTGCCAAGAAGCACCTCCTTCTTCAGGAAAGTGAGGGAGCTGATTACATTCTCAGGTATCAGGTGAAGGTTATCTGGGAGATTGGCCAGGTGTTTGGTTGCATTCAGAATCAGACTGGACCCCGCATGCATCAGGGGGGAATTTTTCCCGGTGATGATGGTTCCGCCCTTCAGTTCCAGGGCAGCTCCGCAAAAGATCCCTTCATTTCCCTTTCCATGCAACTTTGCCTCCTCGGCCGCTTTGCGTGAAGGAATAACAACCTTTCTGTCCTCAGGTTTGCCATCTATTTTCTTCATGATCAATTCGGACCGTTCCAGGATATCTTTATCTACAAAACCCATAGCGTACTCAACGGCACAGCGAAAGAAACGCCGGATGATCTCCTGATGAGATGCCTCCTGCACAACATTGTCATCGATAATCCCAAATCCGGCACGATTCACACCCATATCGGTGGGCGATTTGTAGAATGATTCCTCACTCGTAATCTTCTCAATGATCTTTTTCAGCAACGGGAAGGCTTCGATATCCCGGTTATAATTAACAGTAGTCTCATTATAGGCTTCCAGGTGATGTGAATCGATGAGGTTGACATCCTTCAGATCAACTGTGGCGGCTTCGTATGCTATGTTTACCTTTTTGCTGAGTGGAAGATTCCAGATAGGGAAGGTCTCAAACTTGGCATAGCCGGCTTTAATCCCTCTTTTGTAATCGTGATAGAGCTGTCCCAGACAGGTGGCAAGCTTGCCGCTGCCAGGACCGGGCCCTGTCACAATCACAATGGGTTTTGTTGTCTGTATATAGTCATTCGAGCCGTATCCTTCGTCACTGACAATCAAATCAATATCGGTTGGATACCCCTTGGTAAAATTGTGGGTGTAGACTTTTACTCCCCTGCGTTCGAGCTTGTTCTTGAATGCTTTTGCAGAAGGTTGATTGGTGAAACGGGTTATAACCACAGCTGTAATATCGATATCCCACTCTTTGAAATCGTCAATGCTTTTCAGGGCATCGGCATCGTAGGTGATCCCAAAATCAGCCCGTACCTTTTTCCGCTCAATATCTCCGGCATAAATACAAAGGATAACATCTATCTTATCTTTCAGCTTCTGCAACAGGCGCATCTTTACATTCGGATCAAATCCTGGCAATACACGTGAAGCGTGATAGTCGAACATAATCTTGCCTCCAAATTCAAGGTAAAGTTTGTCGTTGAACCGTTGAACCCGGTTGAGGATTTCATGCGACTGTTCTATCAGGTATTTCTCATTATCAAAGCCGTTATTATCTGGCATATTTTTGGAATTAAATGGTACGAAAAGTCAAAAGTAAGAAAAGAAATAATCATTAAGGGAAAAAGAAGTTAACGACCTGTCTTGCCTGCCCCGAGAAGGATTCGGAAATAGACCGAGAAAGAGGGTTTCCACTGGGGATAACTATCCAGGTTAACCGGATAATATTGCATAGAAAAACCCGGCTCCACTCCGAACAGATCGTTTAAGGGGATCCCTGCACCCCCGCCAAAATAGGCTCCGAAACCATACGCACTCTGGTGGATATTGTACGTCTGGCTGTTGGAATTGGGTATGTACCCCTGGCTTCCGTAAACATTGATCAGATTATACTCTCTGTTTTCCACAAGGAATACAGATTTCAATACACGGGTGTAGCACATAATGACTCCTCCCTGAAGAAAAAAGTAGATCTTCGATTTCAACGGGAATGAACGCTGGTAGCCAAGATCAACCATGACCCGCGCCTCTTTTCCCAGGATCGGTATCGTGCGGATATCCTGAAAAGTAGCAAAAGGCTTCGGATCCACTTCCATGGTAACTACAGCGTTTGCTTTCAGTTGTGTATAGTTTGCCTCCAGGAAGATCCCATTCTTCCGGTTAAAATTAAATCTGACAAACAAGCCTCCTGTGAATGCGACCTGGTAATGCATATCTGAAGGGTATCCCTGAACGAAAACAGTATCAGTTGCATGAAGTAAATTTTTGATCTCCTGGTACCAGTACTTGTTCGACATCACATATTTCACGTTATTGACGTTATCTGGATTGCCGTTGTAAAAGTTGGCCGAATATTTATTAGGGAAATAAGCGCCAAGGTTGATCCCAAAATCCCAGCGTGGAATAGAGTCTATTTCATCTTCAAATTCGGCCCATGGATCTGTTTCTGCACGTTTCTTTCGATCTCGTTTGCTCTCAGCTGGCACTTTATTCTGTGCTGTTACAACAAGTGGTGCAATCCATCCAATGAAGATGATGAAAATGATTACTATATGGACTGTTTTCATGGGCTCTCTGTTTTAGGGTTTGCCTGTTTTGTCTTTCAGCGCTGCTCAATCCGTGCAACCGGATAGACAAAACGTTTTTGATCCCAATAAGGTGTTCGTTCGAAGAACCAGTAGAGAATTCTACGCTGGCTTTTTGCAAATGTGCTGTCGGATGCCAGCTTTTGCTCCAATTCTCGTTTCAATTCAGGGTCCTCTTCCAACATCTTTTTGGCAAGCGGCTCCAACACATAATATTCTGCATACTCTTTCTGTTCGAAAACCGGATCGAAGAAGCCCCAATAGAGCAGAGAACCCTCTCCTTTTGGTTCCAAAAGCTGGGCAATCACTCTGACAGCCGGCTGAGCCGTTTCAATAATAACTGATCCGGCCGGGAAAAACCTATTCTCTTCATACGTGTCGTAGTTGATCCGGGATAACCTATGCCTCCCTTCATATGGGCCCGACCGCCACCTCGGATTTTTAAGCTTATACGAGGTTACGGTAATCACGCTATCTTTCTCCAACCGATTCATCTGTATTCCATGCAGGTTCACCCGTTCTATAACTTCACCCCACTCTACCGGGATGATATAAGACTCGGGAAGTTTAACGGATTCTGAGGGTATAGCCATGGAGAAGACCGGTAAGTGAAAAGTGGTTGGTGTGGAGCTGTATTTGAACCATACACCGCCTGTCAGATCACTTTGGATCTCTTCATACTCCACTCCTTTGAAGTCAACATATGAGCTATCCGACCAGGAGGTTTCAAATTGAAGCGGAAATGATGCGTTCCGGAATTCAGCGGAAAGCACATAGTCGTCTGCACGGATAATCAATGATTGCAATTTTTTTGCCTGCTGATTGAGGATCTCTAAAGCATAAATGAGGCACTGATAGGTGGCTTCCACACGCTGTTGATAGGGTTTCAGCATGTGGGTTTCGATAAGGAGCCCCGGGCGATTACGTAATGCCACATAACCTTGTGATAGCATCGGTGGAGCAATATCGCGAACAAGCCCACTTTTTGGATCATGCCAGCGACGAAACTGTACATATGGAAACACAGGATATCCAGCGGCATTCAGTTTGTCGGTCCATTCTGGAAGAAATACGTCATCGCACCACTTCGTCAAACCGGGATCCATCTGCCCCAACGTCTCCATCATGTAAGTCAGTACATACTGGTAATCAGCACCATCGGATGTGTGAATGTCAAGGAAGAAATCAGGAAACCATCTGTTGTACAACTTGAGCCAGGCTTGCATTTCCGGTGCATCAGCCTTCAGGAAGTCGCGGTTAAGGTTCAGGTTGGTGGCCGTCACGCGCCAGCCCATCTCCTCCGGACCGTTCTGGTTGATACGGTTGTAGGGACCGAATCGCTCATGCCCGTCGACGTTGAAAATGGGGATGAAGAGTATCGAAACATTTTCAAGAAGATCCAAGGATGCCGGATACCGGATGCCGGATGAAACCCCCAAACCCCCTAAAGGGGGCTTACTCCCCCTCCCTTGTTTGGGGAGGGGGCCAGGGGCTGGGGTAATTAAGTCTCGAATCAACATCATCCCTGCATCTTTGCCTTCCGATTCGCCCGGATGGATGCACGCTTGGATCAGAAGGATCAGCCGACCTGTAGATTTTATGGCTTCGGGATCGTGAAGTCCATCTCGATCAACGATCATCAAAGGTAACTTTCTTCCCTGCGGACTGGTTCCGAAATCGGTCAGGTGTACCAGATCTGATGCTTCATCAAGCTTCTTACAGTACTCCATAGTCTCATGATACCGGGGTGTGCGTTTTCCCCCGGATTGTTCATAAAAGGTTATCCATTTGGTTTGAGCATTCAGTAGAAAACTACACCAGGCAAATACCAGGATCAAAACAGTTCTATTCATTTGACTATGATTTCTTCGTGCCAAACATACGTAAAATTGGAGAAGATAAGCAACTTGCCTCTATTTTTATGTACTTTTGTATAGACCAAAACCACGACACATGAACTTGAGAAATATTGCCTGCCTGTTCATTTTCCTTCTCCCGGTGATGACTTTTAGCCAATACCAGAATGTCATGATCGGGAATCAACTCAATCCGGAAG
>JACNKI010000076.1 GCA_014382125.1 Bacteroidota bacterium
TCTCTGTTTGCTTTTACCGACACCCTTCTGGTGGTCGCTTCGTTGAATGGGAATGAAATCACTCCGGATAGCATTTACCAGTTTTACGTTTCAGTACTGGATACGATCCCCTTCACCTGGATTGATGTGAACAGCATTCATCGGCTCGATCTGGGAACTCTCTCACGTTATCAAAACATATTGTGGCTACAAAATGGTTTTGTCACGTTCCAACCTACTGATACGCTGGGATACAATCTTTATTCTTTCTTCTCTAACGGAGGAAATATGTTGGTCTCAAGCTTTATCCCTACCAAATTCTGGGCAAATAATAGTAGCTACCCCACCAGTTTTTCGGAGAACTACTTCATTTCCAGGTATTTTAAAATTGACAGCGTGGATCGCCAGCTCAACTCTTTCATGTTCCAGGCCTATCCTTCTGCTGATGACTATGACACCCTCCGGGTAGATCCGGCAAAGAATTTAACGCCTGAGTATCCGGGAGAGCTGTTCAATATCGAGGTGTTCGCCCCAACTGCGGAGGGGACTGTGATTTATCGCTTTGACTCACAGTACGATCCTTCAACCAACCTGGGGAAGATGCAGGGCAGGCCTGTTGGGATTGAATATATGGGTGAGGATTTCAAGACCATCTTCATGAGTTTCCCTCTGTACTATATCGATACAGCTGATGCAAAGAACTTGTTGAAATATGTGATGACCTATAAGTTTGGAGATCCAACCGGTATTCCTTCCAATTCAGGAGCAAGCGATGTCATGCTCCTGCAAAATTACCCCAATCCATTCTCCACCGAAACTACGATTCCGTTCGTTGTAGACGAACCGACACATGTCTCACTGGCTGTATATTCGCTTCAGGGAAAAAATGTTGCACAACTGGTAAACAAAAAGATGTTTAAAGGGATCTACAATATTACCTTCTCCTCAAGTCGTCTTCCGTCGGGCCTCTACCAGGTGGTCCTGAAAACAGATCGTTCTTTATTTACACGGAAGATCGTGCTGATTAGATGATGAGGTAGTCTGGTGCACTCAAAGCCGGTTGTCGTCATGGCGACCGGCTTTTTTTTCGGTATACTTTTTTGTACTTTCGTACTGAAAATCAAGATGAATATGGCTCTCCAAAAAGGGAATAAAAAAGAGCAAGGTTTCGGGGCTGCGCCCGTTTTCTTTACGGCTATTGCAACCATTCTTGGCGCCATCCTTTTCCTGCGTTTTGGATTTGCTGTGGGGACTTTAGGATTCTGGGGTGTGATCCTGATTATCATTTTGGGCCACATGGTAACTATCCCCACTGCGCTGGCAATCTCAGAGCTGGCTACAAACAAACGCGTGGAGGGAGGGGGTGAATATTTCATTATATCCCGTTCCTTTGGATTGAATATCGGAGCTACCATTGGATTTGCGCTTTTTCTTTCCCAGGCGATCAGTATGGCCTTTTACGTTATCGCCTTCACAGAATCTTTCGAGTTTTTCTTTAACTGGGTCCAATCCAGTTTCGATATCCTGTTGCCCCGCCAGGTGATTAGTGTCCCCCTGATGCTTCTTCTCTCACTCCTGATCATCTTGCGGGGAGCAAAGCTGGGTGTGAAAGCTCTCTATTTCGTGGTCGGACTTCTTGGGATATCACTGGTCCTCTTCTTTGCAGGGCAAACAGGCTATGTTACTACTTCAGGGGTCAGTGTAGCTGAAGAGCCACTTAGGAATATGGATCAGTTCTTTTTTGTATTTGCCATCGTATTCCCAGCCTTTACAGGAATGACTGCCGGTGTAGGATTATCAGGGGATCTGCGCAAACCCTCCCGTTCGATTCCCCTGGGAACGATTGGCGCCTCCCTTATCGGGATGATTGTTTACGTATTTGTTATCTACAAGCTGGCCTCCTCTGCCTCTCCCGAAGATCTGGTCAACAATCAGTTGGTCATGGGCCAGATAGCTATTGGTGGAGCGATCATCATCCCATTGGGGCTGGCCGCATCTACTCTCTCATCCGCTATCGGATCTGCCATGATCGCACCCCGTACCCTGCAGGCACTGGCAGGGGATAAATCGTTTCCGGTTAAATGGATCAATCGATTTCTTTCCCTGAGCCGGAAAAAAGATAGTGAACCTCAGAATGCCTCAATCATAGCCTGTTCTATTGCGATGCTTTTCGTCCTGATGGGAAATATTAACGCAGTGGCAGAGATAATCTCGATGTTTTTCCTGGTTACGTATGGTTCCCTGAACCTGATATCCTTCCTGAACCATTTTGGCTCCTCCCCATCCTACAGGCCCTCTTTCAAGTCGAAATGGTATCTTTCACTGATCGGTTTCCTGATTTCAATCTGGGTTATGTTTAAGATCAATACCCCATATGCTCTTTCAGCCTACCTGATCATGATTGCGATCTACCTGACCATCAACTACTACCACAAAAACAGGAAAGGGATGGAAGCAATCTTTACTAATTCCATTTTCCAGATGAGCCGAAACCTGCAGGTATATCTGCAAAAAAACCGTAAGAGCCGCACAAATAACGAGTGGCGTCCCAGCGCTATCTGTATCTCGGAAAACTCTTTTGAGCGTCATACGGCTTTTAACTTTCTGAACTGGATATCCTATAAGTATGGGTTCGGCACCTATATCCATCTGATTAAAGGATACTATTCAAGACAATCGTATCTCCAGTCGAAACATGAGATGCAGAGGCTCCTGCGACAATTCGACTCGGTTGACAACCATGTCTACTTAGACACCATAATATCTCCATCATACTCTGCCGCTATTGTAAATGCCATTCAGGTGCCGGGCATAGCCGGAATGGAGAACAATATGGTGATCTTTGAATTTGATAAGGAAAACCCGACCAACCTCCAACATATCGTCGACAACTTTGCTCTGGTCAATTCCGGGGAGTTTGACATTTGTATTGTAGGAAGTTCGCGCAAACCAATTAGTTTCCATGGGGATATCCATCTCTGGATCCATAGCGATTATGAGAAGAATGCAAATTTGATGATCTTGCTGGGCTTTATCATCCTCGGTCATTCCGACTGGAAAAAATCCAGCATCAAAATCTTTGAGATCTGTAAGCCCGATAGTTTGGCAGTGAATAAAGAGAAGATGGCAAACCTGATTCAAACCGGCCGGTTAGAGATTACAAGAAAAAACATTGAGATCATCATGGAAAGGCCTGAAATAAGTAAGAAAGAGCTAATAAACAAGAAATCGGCTGATGCAGGATTAACATTGATCGGTTTTGCAAAAGATACCTTAAAGCACAAAGAGGCGGAACTCTTCACCGGATATGATGAGCTCGGTACCGTAATCTTTGTCCATGCCCACGGGCCTATGGAGATTGAATAACCTCGTCGCTGATCACCTTTCCATCTTCCACCTGGATTACCCGCCGGGCTTTGTTTACTACACGCTGGTCGTGAGTAGAGAAGATGAAGGTGATGTTCTCTTCCCGGTTGAGTTTCTCCATGATATCAAGCAGGTTACTCGTTGATTGCGAATCGAGGTTAGCGGTCGGTTCATCAGCCAGGATAAACTTTGGTTTTGATGCCAACGCCCTGGCAACAGCCACGCGCTGTTGCTGGCCTCCAGAGAGCTTAGACGGACGGCTGTTCACGCGATCCTCCAGCCCGACAGCTTCAAGCAACTCCATAGTACGGGCATCACGTTTCTCTCTACTGTAACCCTGCAGATTCATGATAAACTCCACGTTCTCATAGGCTGTCAGGACCGGGATCAGATTAAAGGATTGAAAGACAAAGCCAATATTCTTCAACCTGAAATTGATCAGTTTTCGGCTTGATAATTCGCCAATGTTCAACCCATCAATCTGGATCGTCCCTTCCGAAGGTTCATCCAGTCCGCCCACCAGGTTAAGGAGAGTTGTTTTTCCGCTTCCGGAGGGGCCTACGATGGCGGCAAATTCCCCTTGCTGAAAGGTTAGATTTACTCCGTTCAACGCATGAACGGCTACTTCCGAGTCGTTGTAGATCTTTTTCAGATCTTTGATTTCAATGATACTCATAATCGTTGGTTTATTCGGTTCTGACGGCTTCTGCCGGATTGAGTTTTAATGCTTTTCTGGCCGGGTAGATAGAGGCCAGGATTCCAATACAGATGACCATGACAGTCAGTATGATAAAAAAGTTCAGATCAAGGTATGGATACATGATCGGATTGTACCCGATCTTTTCAAATCCCTCGGCAAAACTGCTGAGATTAATCCCGGTATGGGAGGTGTAAAGTGTAAGGATGTATCCAAGAGCCATTCCAATTGCAGCTCCGGTTAGTGAAAGGTAAACCGATTCCAGCATTATCATCAGGAAAATCCGTCTTTTATTCATACCAATTGCGGCCAGCATTCCTAGCTCTCTTGTCCGTTCCAGGATGGTCATCAGCATGGTGTTGATGATGCCAAATCCCAGAGCAAGGAGGATGATCGTCATAAACATATAAAGCCATACTACAGTTAAATCGGACATCATTCCGAGCATCGGGTCGATCTCTTTCCAGTTTCTGACAAGCAATTCCGGAAAGGAACCGGTCAGCTCATCCTGAACGGCTGTAACCAGTACGGGGGAGATAAGACTGATGACCAATTCCTGGTATTTCTGCGGGTTAGTAATAAGTAATTTGGCAATATCGACTTTCCTAACAAAGACATTCATCTCATCAAACATAGAGTTGCTCGTCCGGTAGATACCGCAGATCCGGAAAGCGGCACCGGTCAGATTACCCTCCTTGTCCTGGAATGTCAGGACAATTTTAGAACGCAAACGTACTTTGAGTTTCTTAGCCAGGGCTTTTCCGACCACGATCTGGTTCTTTTTATTTCCATCGAGGTAGGTGCCACACGAATCACAGATCATAGTAGATATCTCTGTGACCTGTTGCTCCTTTTCCGGATCAATTCCGAAAATCATTACGCCTGTACCGGCATTGGCACTGTTTGCCATCGCCTGAAATTTGATCCGTGATGACCAGGCTTTTACTTGAGGCAAGGAGTCAAGCTCGTCCTCCAGTTGTCCTGCTTCACCATCGATGACATACTGGATCTCGTTGTCGTCAATATACTTCGGGTCGTGAATCTGAATATGGCCTGTTTCCCGGCTGACAGCCTCTTTAATACGCTGTTCTACCATTCCTTTCATGATAGCGGAGGAGAAAACACCGCCAAACAGGCCGAATGTGATCGCTAGGATCACCACAAGGCTGCGCACCTTATTCCTCCAGATATTCTTCCATGCAATTATCCAAATCATAATAGTAAGGTATTATCTTCTTAATGCGTTGATTACAGTTAATCTGCTGATTTTTACTACCGGCAGGATCATCACCATAAGCAGGATGACGAATACGGTTATCGCCTGAGCGAAAAAGTAAGAAGGCTCCCAGGCTACCGGCATTACTGGTTCAAATCCCATACTGATGGTAGCCTCCGCCATCTCCCCGGTCAGGGGGATAGGATTCAGAAAGAAATAATAGATCAATGGGATCGCCGCTGCTGTTCCTGCCAACACACCGAGCAGGCCAATAAAAATGAGCTCGGTTGCTACAATCCGGGTCAACTTGATCTTCTGCATCCCGATCGCGATCATCATCCCGAATTCCCGGATTCGTTCGCTGAACATCATCAGGATGGTTCCGAAAATTCCGAATCCGACAATCATATATAGGATGGCCAGCATGATCAACCCGGAACCGTTATCCGATTCGATCTGCTGAACCACCTCAGGCATCATCTCCTCCCAGGTCATTACCTCATAGATTTCAGGGTTGAGCTTCGCCTTCAGTTGATGGGCAACTTGCCTGTAATTCTTCGACTCAGCCAGATTGAATGCAAGAGAAGTCAACATGTTATCAGCAGAGAATAATGATTGAGCAGTGGGAAGACTCAAGAAGATCATACGACCATCCAGTTCCGGTGAAGGAAAATGAACAATCCCTTTTACCGGGAATATTCCGGCTGCACTCATGCCATGGTAGCCCTGTCCAATCAGAACCAGGGTATCGCCAATACCAGTTTTAAGATATTCAGCCAATTTTTGGCTAACCAACGCCCCATCATCATCCGGAGTCAGGTACTCACCTTCTACCAGTTTCTTGCGCAAACCAGTAAGATTGTCCTCCTCATCCGGTACCACGCCATTGACCATCACCCCTTTCGTTTTTGTCCCATAGGACCCCAGGGCAAATGATTCCAGGCGTGGAGCATAGCCTAGAATTTCAGGGACCTCATCTATGGCGGCAACCAGTTCCGGAGAGTATTCAAAGGTGTTGTTGATGATCTTATCATCCCAGTAACCGGTTTCATGAACCTGAAAGTACCCTGAATAGGCATGAACAATATTGTGGACCATCAGGTCGTAGCTTCCCAACTGGAAAGCCCGCATAAGCAACGCCAGGAAAATGGCAAAAAAGACAGAAGCTGAGGTGATCAGTGTTCTCCTTTTGTTTCTCCAGAGGTTTCGCCAGGCTATTTTTATCGTTTCCATTGACTTGACCTATTTGATTGTTTTCATGTTTTGCTGAGAGAAGAAGCTCTCAGGGATTTTTATGTCGAATTTCACATGTATGATATCCACCAGCGTTTTCTGATTGGGTTTATCTTCCGGGATGATCTCAAAATGGGTAGGGATGTTCCGATCAAACATAAATTTGATATCGGATAAAAGGTGTGTCTTGACAAGGTAACCATCTTCATCAAAATACTCCGTCCGTAATTGGTAATACTCCTTCTTACTAATCCACATTATAATCTTTCCCCACACGACGGCAGCTTCTTCTTTCGGATCAAGTTGAATCAAAAAACAGTCATACCCGGCGATGGTGTCGTTCCCGATAATTTTATGATGATAATCAACCACAATGGACGACTCTTTCAAAATGTCATCATTGGAATAATCCGAGCCCATCCATCCCTGCGACATCATCGAAGGCGGAAGTTTGATCATCCGGTTGATCGTGGGGTTCCAGCTCCACATGTCGTTTTTCAGTTTCAGAAATGTTTGACCACTCTCCTTGGGAGGTTCAGTGATCAGCGTCAGGGAAAAGTCTCTTCCTTTAGCCCAGGACTCAAAACGGACTGTACGCTGCCAGGTTGGTCTTACGACGGTCATTACCATCTCCATCTGGCTGGACTGGCCTTCCATCTTATTATGTGCCTTTTTAACGATCTCTTTTGCATCCTGTGCCTGAACAACAACAGGCATGCAGAAGATGATCGATAGTAAAACGAAAATGGGCATTCGCATTGTTTTCATCACTGTTCCTCCAAGTATTATAATGGTTTACAATATCGTTTTATCAGTAAGTCTTTTACGTTATCGATCGGGTATTTATCGGGATTAAAGATGTAATTCATGACAATCCCATCCAGGGTGGTATGGAACAACCATGTCTCGCTTTCCGGGTCCTCAAAATTATGCTTTTTAAAATAGGTGGCAATCATTTTCCACATCTTTGAGGTCAGAACTTCCAGTTGAAGTTTGTCCATCATCTCCTGTGCGGATGGCTGAATTAAGAGCATGTAGAGAAATTTCCAGTAATCGATATTCATTTTAAACGTACTAACCTGTTGTTCAATGAAATACTTCATCTCTTCAGTAGTCAGGATCCCATCTCCATCGGGATCAAAAAAATCATAGAGGTGGTTGATGAAGGACTTGATAAGCTCATTCAACAGATCTTCTTTGCTCGAAAAATAATTATAAATCAATCCTTTGGAGATATTTGCTTTCCGGGCAATATCCTGCATGGTTGTATGGGTAATTCCTTGCTTGGCAAAAAGTTCCAAGGCTGCATTCAGGATCTCCTCTTTGCGATCCTCCCGGATCTTTGCAAACTGTTCTTTCGTTTTTGGTGCCATAGGTTCATACTTTAAAAACTCCATTTCAATCGTAATGCGGTGAGACAGGATTGGAAGTACAGGTTCTGGTCGTGTTGTGGCCCGGTATTTTTAAACCGTCCGTTAAAATATTGAATAAACAGGCTCAGGTCGATATTTTGTCTCAGTGAATAGTTGATATTCGGGCCTATGAAATATCCATTCAGATCAGGGTAATACATGACCGCCAGGTTAACATCGAACAGGGGCGTGATTGGGTAAGCTCCCTGGAGAAAGATGTTCCATTCGGCAAATGAGAGTATGTTGGGAGAAGGTGGGGCCTGATAAATGCTCAACAAACTCTCCGGTTCAAAATTTGGAGGTAGCTGATTATAGAATACTTGAAATGTCAGGGCCAGAGAGTTTGAAAATACATAGTCGAGTCCGATTGTTGCCAGCAGCTGGCCACTGGTATCTTTCTCCGGACACTTTGGATAGAAATAGCTGATCTCCCCTCTGAATCCAGCCTGACTGATGTTTCCCGACCAACCTGTCCCAATCACAAAATCCCGGTCATCAACCAGTCCACCAAGAAACTGAATATCATATTGTAACAGGTTAAACCGGGCCAGTCCTGCTATGGTAATTCTCCCCTGGTTATTCCATTT
Source organism: Bacteroidota bacterium (assembly GCA_014382125.1). Lineage (GTDB taxonomy): Bacteria > Bacteroidota > Bacteroidia > Bacteroidales > FEN-979 > QYOJ01. The sequence goes on from JACNKI010000076.1 coordinate 8,491, forward strand.
TACTGCAGCTTCCAGCACGGATGTATAACTTGGATAAAACTGCAACCGAATGGCATCACTCCCGGGTCGTTCCGGATAATCAAAATCATAAAATGAATAGGTATTGAAGATGTCGTTTGGGTTCCATACGAATGCTTGTCCCCAGTTGATCCGTTGTCGCCCAACCGTTAATTGTACGTTCCCGGCAGTCAGAGAGAACCAGGCCCGGTCGAATTGCGAAACCAGCAGGAACGACTTTCCGGAGAAGATACTCCATGTCATATTTATCAATCCGGGATCTGTTGTTATAGATCCTTTATAATCCGGGACTTGAGTAATACTCTGACCAAAAATAAACCGGTTTCGCATGCCAATCCCCATTCGAAAAACGTTTCCTTGATACCAGGAAAAATCCAGCCGGTTGTGGATCTCATTGTCAAGTACCCATGGATCATTGATCTTGGCAAATTGAAACATCTGCATGTCATTCAAATAACCTTTCAACTCCCACCTCTTCTCCTTCCTGATTTCCTGGGCCATCATCAGTGTTGGCGTGATTAATACCAGTAAGAATACCTGAAATCTGAACATCGATCAATTGTTTATTGACTAAACGGTCGGTCAAAAATAAAACAATTATGCGACTTTCCAAAAAAAAACCGGAAAAAATTCCGGTTTTAATGATGTTTTAATAGAAACTTGGACATTCGAGGGGCACGTAACCTTTGGATCGTCCGGTAGGAATGTAGCCTCGGCCTCCGCGGTTTCCTCCACCTCCGCCAAACAGGGCGAATCCGTCGAACTCCAGCACCAGGCTGATCTCATGCGCACCACCTGTTCCCTGCATCACGCCGGCAATCTGGAGATCATAGCTATAGATAAATTTGATGCTCATGTCTTGCATAAACATATATTTATAACCAGCCAGCAGTGCAACCGCGTTGTTCGTCTCCCCGGTGAGGGTAGTCTTATACCATCCCCCAAGATAGATGTTGAACTTCAGCAGATTCAATCCGATCTCTAGATAATTGAGATCAGCCTGGCTTTGAAACATAAAGCCCGGATTGATTCGAAGGGGATCACCGTTGTTTCCATACATGCTGGATGAGGAGCCATAGCCTGTTGTGAATACTGCACCTCCATGGATCACCCACTTCCGGGGATATGGAGCGCTCCCATCTGAGAGCAATGAGACATCCGGGCGAAAAAGGTGATCAGCAGCAAATCCGAGAGAACCGGTCATATTCCCGGTCTCATTCATAAACTGGAAAATACCTCCGGCAGCGAAGTCGGGCACAACCCTTGAGCCGGCATCAGGGGGAATGAAAGAGGTCTGGTATATCGCACCGTATTTTGGATCAAGCTGGTCGGCAAAGACCAGATCGTCCCAATTTACTTTTCGTTGTAATATCGCAGCTTTGACCCCTACCTGAGCAACCATAAAGCTGGCTATCCGAATCCGGACACCAACGGTCAGAGCAGCCTGTAATGTATTGATCAGACCAGCACCAGGTGAATCGGAGTTGATCATGATCCCGATCCCTCCGGCGCCCGGAAGATTTCTGTCGCCCAAATCAGCTGAGAAATAGTATGATTTGAAGTCGATCGGTAATGCTGGCCACTGATCACGGAACAGAAACCTGGCTCGCAGGCCCGTATTGATCCCGGTGTATGCCGGGTTAAAATAGAGCGGGGTGCTGAAGAACTGCGAATAGTTGATGTCCTGTCCCCTGGTTGATTGGAATGTTCCCAGGATTCCCAGTATCAATAAGCATGGATATATAAAAACCTTTTTCATCTAGGTATATATTAGCTAATTATCGAATCAATGTTAATGTGCCTATGGTCTCGTAATCGCCCATTCCGATATCAGAACCTTCCCATGGAGAATCATCAATAAAGGTCGCGCTGACTTTCCACATATAGTTACCCTGTGGCATCGGTTCTCCGTTAAAGGAACCATTCCAGGCCTCTTCCGGTCGTCCCTGTGTATCCAGTTTTGTGGATTCCCACATCAGGTGTCCGGAGGTGTTAAAGACCTGAATATGGAATTTCTTCAGGTTGATCCCGACAGGCTTGAACAACCTGACACCCAGGTTGGAACTGGATGGGGCAAAAGCATTGGGGATATAGAGTCCCTTGAAGAGGAGCTCATATTCAAAGTAGGTGGTATCCGTACATCCGAATTCATTGAGAGAGATGAGTTCAATGATGTAGGTGCCATCCTCAGTATATGTGATCACCGGATTCTCCTCTGTAGAACTCTGCCCGTTGCCAAAGCTCCATATGTAGCTGTTGGCACCGGTTGAGTAATTCTGCATCTCTAATTTTCCGTTCAAACCATCAATGTATTCCCTGATATTGAATGCACTGAGAGGTGTTACATTGACGATCACAGTAGAGTCAACGGTATCCATACATCCATTATAATCCTGCACGATCAGCCTGACGGGATAGGTCCCCGTTGAACTGTAAACATACTCCGGATCCTGGATATTGGACGTATCTGTGACGATGCCTGGTACGCCGAAGTTCCATTTCCAGTATCCGATGGTTGTATCCGTGAATACCGACATATCTGTAAAGTATGTAGGATTACCCTCACATGCTATGGTACTTTCAAACATCGCTTCCGGGATACTAAATACTCTTGTCTCTTTGGTGATCGAGTCGGTACAACCATATTGGTTCGAAACGATCATCTGAACATCATAGAGTCCCGGATCCAGGTATTTATGGCTTGGATCCTGCAGTGTGGATGTATCACCGGTTCCGGAAGCCGGTTCTCCAAAGTTCCAATACCATGAGGTGGTTGGTTCACCAAATGTGACTGATGTATCTAAGAACATCGTTGTTTGATTATAGCAAACAGCCACATTTGAGAAGTATGGTTCCGGAGTAGGCCGTATCCGGATCAATTGAGACGAACTGTCTGAAAACGGCATTCCGCTGACAATTGCATTGATTGTCAGGACTACTGTATAATCACCAAATGTTGAGTATTCATGCGAAACTGAATCCGTATATACTGTATACGTTGTATCTAATCCATCACCAAAACTCCAGTGCCACTGGTTGATCTTATCTACCGGGTATGAACTGTCGGCAAAGATTACAGGGCTCCTGGCACACAACGGGGCATCAGCGACAAAGATGGCATTGATACAAGGATAGCGTTCTATTGTATCCGTGATTGAATCCACACATCCGTTTGAATTGGTGACTATCAGTGTTACCAGGTATGTACCAATAGTAGAATAACCATGTGTTGTATTTCCCGGACCCGGCGCGGGAATAATTTCCGGAGGACTTCCGTCGCCGAAATGCCATTCCCAGCTTAGAATTGAGTTCGCACCACTAAGACTCATATCAGTAAATGATATGATGCTGTCGCAGGGTTCGGAAACAAATGTGAAGGCAGGTTGAGGCAGTTCATAAACTATCACTTCCCGGTAAATACTATCTACACAGTTATCACTATTCCATGCTTTTAACTTCACGATATAGATACCTGGAGCGCTGAAGGTATGCGTAGGATTATAAAGATAGGAGATGTTATTGGGTGCCGATGCCGGATCTCCAAAATTCCATTCGACAGAGTAGAGAGAATCACCTGAAGCGAGGTTCTGTGTCAGAAAACTTGTCGTATATCCATAACATACAGTATCGTTGGAAAAGGTAAATTCCATTCCAGGTTTCACGAATACACTATCCACAATCGTATCCATACAGCCAAAGTTGTCTGTGACAATCAATTCGACGGCATAGGTTGTATCAGTCTCTGTGAAGGTATGCACCGGATTGACTTCAATAGAGGTATACCCGGGTTCAAATGTCCAGAAACGTTCTACAATGGTTGAACCTGCACCGAAAGACTCATCCTGAAAGTTCACCTGTCCGGCCGGGCAATAGAAGTTCAGGTAGGAAAAGGCTGCGGTCGGATTTTCTCTGACATCCACCGGTACAACCACCGAGTCAACACAATTCTCCAGGTTGGTTACGATAAGCGTTACATCATAAGTTCCGGCTGCAGTGTAAACATAGACCGGATTCTGGATATCAGACGTTCCTACACCGTCACCGAAATCCCAGAACCAATCTGTAATGGAGCTACCCGGTGCGATAGAGAGATCCGTAAACTGTGTTTCACTTCCCAAACATGCAGTAGTATAGTCAAACTGAGCAATTGGTTTTGGATTGACGGTAATTTGCATGGTTGTATCATCTTCACACCCGTCGGAGTTGGTTACAATCAGGAGGACATCGAACACGCCAATATTTGTAAATATATGAGTTGGATTTTGCAGTGTCGACGTATTGTTCGCTCCCGATGCGGGATCGCCAAAGTTCCAATTCCAGGCAATAATGGTACCAGTTGGGGTAGTAGATTCATCAGTAAAGGATGTAGGTGCATCGAAACATGCAGTGTCAGCAGAATAGTCTGCAAACGGAGCATCACTGATGGTCACTGTTTGTGTCAGAGAATCGATACATCCGTTTATATTTGTTACGATCAGGTTCACGTCAAAGGAACCTCCTGCAGAAAATGCATGTGTTGGGTTCTGCAACGTTGAATAGTTGTTTATCCCTGTAGTAGGATCTCCAAAGTCCCAATCCCAGGAGATGATAGACCCGCCGCCATTTTCCTGAGAGAGGTCAGTAAACTGCAATCCTATATTCGCACACCCCCCCGCTTCATAAGAGAAGTTCGCCAGGGGAGCATAATTGATCGTGACCAGATTTGAGCTGAATGCTGTGCATCCATCAGTTGTAGTTATCGTCAGTGTGACCGTATACGTACCGCCATCAGCGTACATATGAGACACATTCGGGTTAGCGGGAAAGTTCACTGTGACAGTATTTCCATCTCCGAAATCCCAAAGCCAGGTAGTAATTGATCCATGTGGTGAGTTCGAGAGGTCTATGAAATTGACAGAATCACTTGCACAAGCCGGAGAGTTATAGCTGAAGGCTGCTGTAACTTCCGGGTAAACAATCACCTGGTGAGTGGTATCATTGGTACACCCCTCGGATGTCGTCACTGCCAGCATGACTGTATAGGTGCCTGAATTGGCATAAAGGTGAGTAGGTGCTGAACCTGTTCCAGTCTGTCCGTCACCGAAGTCCCACAACCAGCTGACAATAACACCGCTCGTGGTAGAAGAGAGGTCTGTGAACGTGGTCAGTGTACCCAGACATGCCGTATCGGCTGAGAAATCAGCTGTAGGTCGGGCATTTACGTTTACTGCTATGATTGTCGTGTCCATACATCCATTGGTGTTGGTCACGATCAGCCGTACATTATAAGTTCCTGCAGAGGTAAAACTGTGTGATGGATTTTGTGCTGTTGAGTTGTTGTTCATTCCGGAAGGGGGATCATCAAAATTCCAGGCCCATTGGACAATCGTTCCACCTCCATTTGTTTGTGACAGATCTGTGAATGGAATCAGGTTTTGTGCACAGGGTGTGCCCGGAAATGTGAAGTTTGCAATTGGAGCTGGAATGCTGTTTACAATATGTTCAATGGAATCGCTGCAGCCATGATTGGTCGTGACTGTCAGTTCCACTGTATGTGAAAGAGCTGCGCCTACAAACGTATGGGTAACATTCGGATTAGCAGGATAATTGATTGTTTGAGTGGTGCCGTCTCCGAAATCCCATACCCAGGTTATGATGTTTCCCATGTAGCCAGGTACAGTGGTGGATTGGTTTGTGAAGGTAACAGGTGCACCGAAACAGTTGGGTGTGCTATAACTGAATTCAGGGATAGGTAATGGATTGACCATCACATCTTCGGCTGTTGAACTGATACAGCCATTAGCGTTGATGATGGTCAGTGTTACAGTATATGTTCCATAGCTAACATAGGTGTGTGTGGGCGATGGTTGCGTGCTCAGCGGTGACCCATCACCGAAATCCCAGGAATAGCTGATGATAGTCGTATCAGATGTTGAAAGGTCGGTAAACACTGTGGGGGATCCCAGGCATGCTGTGTCAGCTGAGAAGTCCGGCACCGGGCCCTCATTGATAAACACATCTTTCAGTATTGTATCTGTGCAATTATTGACGTTTGTCACGGACAGGATCACGGAATAGGTTCCGGATGAACTATATGTATGAGATGGATTCTGCAGTGTGGATGTGTTATTTATACCTGAAGCCGGATCACCGAAATCCCATAACCAGGAGGTGATCTGTCCACCACCATTGAGTTGACTTAAATCAGTGAATCCAACAGGTTGGTTCTCACAATTTGTGGATGAATAGTCGAAATTGGCATCCGGTGCAGGGATAAGACTAACGGTTTGTTCGATAAACATCGAACAACTGTCATTCGACCAAACAGTCAGGCGAACGATATAGGTTGTACTTGGTCCGGTAAAAGTATGATAGACGTTTGGAGAATTCGGCGTGATGATTGTTTGAGTGGTTCCGTCGCCGAAATCCCACAGCCATTTAGCGATATATCCGGTAAATCCTGGCGGAATATAAGACTGATCAGTAAAGAGCACTGAATCTCCCTGGCAGGAGGGTGATGCCCATGTATAGTTCGCAACCGGAAGCGGGTTAACTCTTACTGTATGTGAGACAGAGTTCTCGCACCCATGGTAATCAATAACAGAAAGTGTAACTGTATATATTCCTGCAACGGTATAGAGGTGCTGGGTTGTGATTGGGTCTGTCACAGGTGGTGTGCCGTCACCAAAATCCCATGACCAGGTGGCAATTGAATCAAGAAATGTAACAGTGGTGTCAGCTGTAAAAGTCACAAGTGAATTCAGGCAGGCTGTATCATGTGTGAAATCTACCGGTGGAGCCGGGAAGACATAGACCGGTTTAATGATTGTATCCCGACAATCATTGAAGTTGACTACGATCAATCGAACCAGATAAGTAGAGTCCCCATATGCAAAAGCATGTGTAGGATTCTGGAGAGCGGAGGTGTTATTTATCCCCGATCCGGGGTCTGCAAAGTTCCAGTCCCAACTTATGATATTCCCTCCACCATTAGGTGTTGACATATCTGTGAAATTGACCACCTGATTCTGGCAGGCAGTCGAATAGACAAAGTTTGCAATCGGATTTGGCTTGATAATCACGTTCGCAGTCGTGCTATCTACATAGCCATTATTATCTATGACTTTTAATGTTACCGCAAACGTGTCAGCCGTTGCGTACAGGTGACAAACATTCGGGTCATCCGGGAAGTTGATCGTATCCTGTGGCGATGTATCGCCGTAATCCCATATCCATGTAACGATATAACCAAAGGGAGGTGAAGGAACAGAACTGAGGTCGGTAAAACAGACCTCCTGTCCGTCACACACCGGAGAGGTGGATGAGAAAAAGGCAACCGGAACTGAGGGGACATCTACCGGATAGGTTATTTCGTTCGTGCATCCTACAGTATCTGTAACAAACAGCGTCACCCAAAAAGTGCCGGCAGCTGCGTAAGTATGTATCGGATCATGCCCATAGCCCCAGTCTCCATCACCAAAATTCCATAGGCACATATCTCCAATCATTTCCAGGTTGGTCACGACCGTGTCGATATGAAAATGGATCTCGTTGTTCTGGCTTCCAAAATTCCATGTAAAATCCACATCCGGTGAGTCAAACACAATTACCGGTTTGATAACGGTGTCCGGACAACCGGTAGAGTTTACGGTAACAAGCATCACATCATAGATGTCCACAGCTGAAAAAAGGTGCTTAGGATTCTCGAGGGTGGAGGTATTGAATCCAGATCCCGGATCATCAAAATTCCAGTAGTAGGATACTATTTCAGGGCCATTGTTCTGAATGGAGAGGTTTGTAAAGGGAACAGTATCGCCAACACAAGCCGGCTGGTAACTGAAGTCGGCAATTGGAGAAGGATCAAGTGTAATGGATTTCGTGATGGAATCGCGACAACCCAGGTTATTGATTACAGTAATTGATGCAGGATAGGGACCCAATCCCGGGAAATAGTGGACGATATCCGGGTTGTTGGGGGCATTGATCACCACCGGAGCAGTGGCATCACCGAAATTCCAGATCCAGGTAACCATATCTCTTCCCGGAGGCGTAGTAGAAAGATCTGTAAAGTATATCGGGTTATCCAAACAGGTAGGGGTTGAATAATCATACTCTGCGACAGGGAGTGAAGGTTCAATGATGATTTGTATCGTAGTGTCGTTATTACAATAGCGTTCGTTTGTTACACGTAGGTTTATTGAATACAGGCCTGGTGCTGTAAACACATGTGATGGATTCTGCAGTGTACTTGTGTTGGAAGCTCCTGAAGCTGGATCGCCAAAGTTCCAGTCCCAGCCAATGATGTTGCCGGTTCCGGGAGGAGTAGTGGATGTTGTACTGTTAAACTGAACTGGTGTATACAAACAATTCGGAATAACGGATGTAAATTTAGGACGCGGAATAAACTGATCCGGATTCACATAAACCGCATCGATAATTGTATCTTTATCTGTAGTTTGATTTGTAATAACGAGCGTAACTGTATATGTCACATTAAAGGGAGGCATATACTGATGCTGCGGATTCTGCAATGTTGATGTGCCGCCATCACCAAACGTCCAGTACCAGCTGACTACCGGATTACCCGCATCAGCTACTGAAGCATCCCAGAAGGAGACAATGTCGCCGTAACAGGAGGTGTTTGTATAGTAAAAATAGGAGATTAGTAATGGTCTGATAGAAACTGATTTATTGACTGTTGTAGAGCAGTTTGCGGCAGGGTTAGTTTCTGTTAAGGTAATAGTGCCCGTTCCTATATTACCCCAGTTTACTGTAATTTGATTGGTTCCGGCTCCGGAACCAATTGTACCTCCTGTGACTGTCCAGGCATATGTATGCCCGGGGATATTGGGCGTTGAGTATATCACCCCAAGTTGGTTGTTGCTGACGACTCCCGGGCCTGTAATAACGGGTGAATTATCAGGACACGGTTGAGCTAACGTACCGGCAGAAATCAATAGCAGGAACGAAATGGCCAGAACACTGTGTAAAAATCTACGAAACATATTGGTGTGATTAGAAACGTGTGTTACTATAATAAATTGGTATTATACTTTCATATATAACAAAGGTTTCACATAAAGGTTGCTTTTCTATTATGCGAAATCCCGACAAATAATACAGGAACAAAAATAAACAAATTTTATTGGCAGATATTTTCCCACGCAACTTTCTTGTATTTTTGTGTCAATACTTTAAACAATCTCATGTTAATAGTTCCAATAATCCTGTTATTTTTGCAAAGATAATCCTGATGATATGAAAAAATCGTTTCTGATCATTCCATGTATTGTTATTCTGGCGCTTATCTTCTCGTTAGGCTGCAACAAAAACAATCCTGTGGAGCCCTGCGACAAAACAGGCCGCATCTGTATCACCAATAAGCTTGATACGGTTGCTACCATCCAGATTGTACAAACGAATCATCTCTTTGACCTGGATAAAGATTACATGGAGTGTCTGACACTTACAAGTGACAACCCATACACTTTTAAGATCTCATGTAATGCATTCTATCTGGATACAACGTTTATGATCCTGTCGTGTGATGATCATCACTTAATTGTGGAATAACCGAAACATTGAGTATTTCCAATAAAGTCAGCGATCAAACCTGACCTTATTACAGAAAAAAACCAGCCGTTTGTCATTGCCGCCTTTCGAGATATCCCTGATCTCCTGATATCCATAGCATAGAAAAAAATCGTCATACCAGTGAACCATCAGGCTGTTTGACTCACCCAGCAGTTTTTCATTCGGACTCATCAACTCTAATTCTGAGTATGAAGTCTTTTCCATGATCTCCGGCCCTTTGATGATTCTGGAAGCAATCCTGCCTTCACTCAGGTAGGCCAAAACAATTTCATCCCTGAAAAAGTAGACAGATACTTTTGGCTCCATGGAAAAAGTAATTATATTTCTGATACTCATGGCGTTATCCCAAAGCAGTTTTCCCTCTTCGTCGAAAGCTGTTAAAATAGCACCCGTGAAACGATAACCGTCAAAAACGGAGTAGGAGTTTGTGAAAGGGCGACCATAAAAATCATAATCAGTAAAGGATTCGGTATGAAACTGAGGAAAATATGTCTCCGACACCAGCAGATATTGATTTTCCCAATGGATAATGTCATGTAGTAACAGAGAAAAGTCAAGCGAATACTCCTGATCAGGACGCTTTTTCTTCATGCTTTTTTTTCGAAGACTAAGAATGTCTCTTTCACTCAACAACTGTCGGATATTCTTTAAATCCAGGAAGTTATAAAAGTTAATTGGTGTCTGGAGGTTTGTGCCTATATGCGTCGAGAAAATACCGGTTCGTTTATCTTTCTGGGATTTTTTCGTTTTCGGGGATTGAATATAGGAACCTGCTATTAAAGTCTCAGTCTGAGAAACAGAAATCTCTTTCATATCTGTTAATTTCCGGTCGGAGCTGTAGTTGCTGAGTTTAATCTCAGAGATCCTGGTACCATCACTCTTCATGCGAATCAGGTAGAGTTCCGAATTCCGTTTGGAGAGTCGTTTTGTAATTAACACGGATAGAACTTTCTCTGAAGAGTTGAAAGTCATAGAGATGAGGGACGATTGATCCCCTTCAAGAAGAGGAATTACCTTAACCTTTCCTGTTGGCAGGTTCATAATCATTATTTGCGCCGGGGCGCCTTCACTATTCAAACCGAGAAATGCGTTGTCACCGTCAACCTGAAAAAAAGCCATGGATGATGATCCTGGTGTCTTTCCGTTATTCAGGATCAGGGATCCATTCCTCAAAACAACACGGAGGATTTGAAAATTGATCTCCCGGTTTTTCGCTTTTTTCTTCGCTTCAAAATAGAAATTGAGGGTATCATGAGTACGATAAACCTTGTTAAAGGTTAACTCAGAATGGATAGGGGCACTTTTCATCCAGACCTGCAGAAGGTTTTGATCATAATAAATGAAGTACCACCTGGTTGCATTATCACTGGTTAGCTCAATGCTTTTAAAGAACAGGATCATCCCTGTAGAATCGCATGGGATGATCCTGTATGTTTCTCTGTCAGAGTCGGCTTTGATCTCAATTCGCAACGGTTTATCAGTAAACCCGGTTGATTCTCTTTGTTGCCCAACGATGATAAAAGGCAACCAAACCATCAGAACTATGAAAAAAGCACACCGACTCATTCAGAAATTCTTGTTATTCTATTTCATTTATCACCCTTTTCATCTTTATCATCTTTATCATCCACCTCTTCAAAGTCGACATCCGTGACTTCATCGTCAGCAGGGCCTTTGGATTGACCTTGATCGGCCTGAGGTCCCTCCTGCGGGCCACCTTGCGGACCTGCCTGGGAGGTATTCTGATACATCTCCTGGCTGGCTGCCTGCCACATAGAGTTTAATTTTTCCATCGAGGCATCAATGCCAGTAAAATCGCGGTTCTTATGCGCAGTCTTCAATTCTTCAAGCGCTTTTTCGATTTGTTCTTTCTTTTCAGCCGGCACTTTGTCTCCATACTCTTTCAACTGCTTCTCTGTCTGGAAGATCAATGTATCCGCTGTATTGATCTTATCTGTCTCCTCCTTGAGTCTTTTATCATCCTCCGCATTTACCTGAGCTTCGTCTTTCATACGTTTGATCTCATCTTCAGACAATCCGGAAGAGGCTTCGATACGAATGTTCTGTGATTTTCCAGTCGCTTTATCTTTTGCGGTTACATTCAGGATCCCATTGGCGTCAATGTCAAACGTAACCTCAACCTGAGGTATACCTCTTGGGGCCGGTGGAATTCCGTCGAGGTGGAAACGTCCGATACTCTTGTTCTGATTGGCCATGGGTCGCTCCCCTTGAAGCACATGAATCTCAACAGATGTCTGGTTATCAGCTGCGGTAGAGAATGTCTCCGATTTCCGTGTCGGGATCGTGGTGTTGGCTTCGATCAATTTTGTCATTACTCCACCAAGTGTCTCGATTCCCATTGAGAGTGGAGTAACATCCAGAAGAAGTACATCTTTCACTTCACCGGTAAGGACACCGCCCTGAATAGCTGCTCCAATAGCAACAACCTCATCCGGGTTCACACCTTTGGAAGGATCTTTACCGAAAATGTTTTTAACGATCTTTTGAATGGCGGGGATACGTGTGGATCCACCCACCAGGATTACATCATCAATGTCAGTAGATTTCATCCCGGCATCTTTCAGCGCTTTTTTGCAAGGCTCTATCGTTTCCTGCATCAGCGGATCAACCAGTTGCTCAAATTTTGCTCTGGTCAGTTTTTTAACAAGGTGCTTCGGCATCCCTTCAACAGGCATAATATAAGGAAGATTGATCTCCGTCTCCGTTGAGCTGGAAAGTTCAATCTTGGCTTTCTCAGCAGCTTCCTTCAGACGCTGCAATGCCATCGGATCCTTTTTCAGGTCCAGTCCTTCATCCTTCTGAAATTCGTCGGCTAACCAATCAATGATCTCATAGTCAAAATCGTCACCTCCCAGGTGTGTGTTTCCGTTTGTAGATTTCACCTCAAAAACACCGTCACCCAACTCCAGGATAGAGATATCAAATGTGCCGCCACCCAAGTCGAATACAGCCACTTTCAGGTCTTTCTGTTTTTTCTCAAGTCCATAAGCCAGTGCTGCTGCTGTAGGCTCGTTGATGATACGTTTCACATCAAGTCCGGCAACTTCACCGGCCTCTTTTGTTGCTTGTCGCTGTGAATCACTGAAGTAAGCAGGTACGGTAATCACGGCTTCCTTGATTTCAGATCCCAGGTAATCTTCTGCAGTCTTTTTCATCTTCTGCAGAATCATGGCTGAAATCTCCTGAGGGGAGTACTCCTTGTCACCAATCTTAATCCTTGGTGTATTATTCTCTCCTCGTACAACATCATATGGCACTCGTTCAATCTCTTTCTTTACCTGATCATAGGTTTCACCCATGAATCGTTTTATAGAGTATACTGTGTTTTTCGGATTGGTAATGGCCTGACGCTTGGCAGGATCACCAACCTTACGCTCACCATTATCGGTAAAGGCAACTATTGAAGGCGTAGTCCTTCTGCCCTCGCTGTTTGGAATAACGACAGGTTCGTTGCCTTCCATAACCGCAACACATGAGTTTGTAGTTCCTAAGTCAATACCAATTATTTTTCCCATAATGAATATATTTATATTTAATTATTATTGGTTTCTGAATTTTTCTGAGTTTGGTCAATGATTGTGCCAGAATAGAATCAGGGCCAGAAATATGACAAAACGACAGGAAGAAGGCTCAAGATTCAAGACTCAAAGTTCAAGGTGGAAGGATGAGGGGCGAGGGACGAGGTTATCCAGTTATCTA
>JACNKI010000138.1:0-7055 GCA_014382125.1 Bacteroidota bacterium
TATTTTGCATGGTTTCAGCAAAAATATGAATTGTTCCTTATATTCGTAAATCGAAAATCGATTAATCGGAGATTCAAATGATCACAATCCTCGGCCCGACTGCATCCGGAAAAACAAAGCTTGCTGCTCAGCTGGCACATGAGCTAGATGGAGAGGTTATTTCAGCTGATTCCAGGCAGGTTTACCGGGGGATGGATATCGGCACCGGGAAAGACCTTGATGAATTTACGATCAACGACAAACAGATCCCCTATCACATGATCGATATTGTTGATCCCGGATATGAGTATAACGTTTATGAGTTCCAGCAAGATTTCCTGAAAGTATTCGAAGAGATCATTCAACGTGAAAAAGTTCCTGTTCTTTGTGGCGGTACTGGTTTATATATTGAATCTATACTCAAAGGATACCAGTTGCCCCAATTGGAACCTAACCCGGAACTGGAAACTCTGCTGGAATCGAAGTCCAACGAAGAGTTAACGGACCTGCTCAACACTCTGCGAGATCCTCATAACACGACAGATATCCTCGACCGGAAGAGGTTAATCAAAGCGATCCGTATCGGGATGCAAGAGGTAAGACAGACTTCGCATCATCGTGAATTCCCTGAAATCAATGCCACGATCATCGGAATCGCCCCACCTCGGCAAGAGCTCAGGGAGCGGATTACAAATCGTCTGCATCACCGGCTCGACAACGGGATGGTGGAAGAAGTCATCCGGCTTCTGGCATCCGGCATCAGTGCAGAAACGTTAAAATTCTACGGCCTGGAATACAAGTACATTACAATGCATCTTCAAAACGAACTTACGTACGATGAGATGGTATCTCAACTCAATAGCGGTATTCATCAGTTCGCCAAACGGCAGATGACATGGTTCCGGAAAATGGGGAGAAGCGATATCACGATCAACTGGATTGACCATTCCCTCTCCCATCAGGATCAGGTAGAATTTATCAAGGGGCTCCTCATCTCCATACAGAAATGAGAAGTTACACGTATCTATTACTTTGATTTATCCGGAAATTCCGGTATTTCAGGCAATCCATCCGGCCAGTTTTCCAGCTCAATCAGGATCAATTCGATCGCTTTATTCAGCTGCTGGTCTTCACCGGCATACTCTTTAGCAGGATCATTATCGACCCACACATCCGGCTCCACGCCCACGCCTTCCATCGCCCATTTGTTCTCTTTGAAATCGTAGTTTGCAAATTCAGGTTTGTGAAGTGAACCACCATCAATGAACGGCAGGGATCCGCGGATTCCAATCACACCACCCCAGGTGCGTGTACCCACCAGTTTGCCAAGTTTCAATTGCTTGAACTGGTAGGGGAACAAATCGCCGTCGGAGGCAGAATATTGGTCGATCAAACAGATTTTTGGACCCAACATGAAAGAAATGCGACCGGGTACGGGTCCTGTATTCCGTGCCATTCGCATGATCACTGCCTCCCGGGCCAATCGTTCGATGATCATGGGTGAGACGTTACCGCCGCCGTTACCCCGGTCGTCAATGATCAATGCGCGCTTGGTAAGCTGAGGATAGAAGTATTTAACAAACTCATTCAATCCACCTCGCCCCATATCAGGGATATGGATATACCCAACCTCTCCGTTGGTTGCTTCATTCACCTTTTTGATGTTATTCTGAACCCATGTGTAATAATAGAGGTTCGCTTCATTGTCTGTTGGCACCACAATAGTTTTCCATGCTCCCTCTGTTGTTGGATCACTATTGACAGTCAACTCGATCTGAACACCTGCTTTATTTACCATCATTTCATAGATGTCATCCATCTCACTGGTCGATTTTCCATTGATCGCAATGATGTAATCACCTTCGCTCACATTCACTCCAAGCTCAGATAATGGTGAGCGTGTTTTTTTTGTCCAGTTCTCTCCTTTCAGGATTTCATCGATTTGATAGTAACCAGATCCATCCCGGGAGATCCTGGCACCAAACAGACCCACCTTGATCCGTTCTGGTTTGGGTTTGTCACCACCGCTCACATAAGAATGGCCCACGTTAAGCTCTCCGATCATCTCACCGATGATGTAGTTCAAATCATTCCGGTTGTTGACATAGGGAACAAGTGGTGCATACTTTTCACGCATCGCATCCCAATCGACACCATGCATGTTGGGGGCATAGAAGAAATATTTCATCTGACGCCATGATTCGTTAAAGATCTGTTCCCACTCCGCCTTCAGGTCCACCATGATCTTCATGTTTGAAAGATCAACATAATCTTTCACGGTAATTTTTCCTTTTGGCAGGTCAATAACTGCATATTTTTTCCCGGTTGTCAGCATCATCTTTTTATGGTCTGCCGAGATTATATAGCTACGGTACTTCCCAAGCTCAGTCTCTTTCTCCTTTTTCAAATCATACAGGTATAGAGCAGTGGCTGATCCTTGTTTGCTCTTCACATAGTATACCTGATCCTTAATGGCCGTGACTCCCCTGTAGCTGCCCGCATCAATCGGCAAAGCGACAATCCGGCTGATGATCCCGTCAAGATCAACTTTTATGCTTTCGTCTTCTCCCGTATCTTTATCCCCTTTTGCATCTTTTTCCCCCTTTGCATCCTTTTTATCCTCATCCATCGTCCCTTGTCCCTCCTTCTTCACCTCTACCTCATCATTCTCATATTCAAAAGGTGATGGAGTACTTTTTGCCAGTGTGACAAAATAGATTTTGCTCATGTCATTGTATGCATGATTCCATTCCGTCCAACTGTAGATCGGATTAAAATCCCTCTGGGAGGTAAAGAAGAGGTATTTTCCACCGGTTGAGAATGTGGGATTACCTGCACCATACCAGCCATCTGTAACCGGAGTAGCTTCTTTGGATTCCAGTTCATAAAGGTAAATTTTAGATTCCCCGCGCTGAGCAGGCTGTGTGTAAGCGATCCAATTGTTATCGGGCGACCAGCAATAGTCACGGTATTCCCACTCGTTTGTTTCAGCAACAACTGTTACCTCTTGGGTCTCTATGTCGACATATTGCAAACAAAGTTTCTTGTCACCCCAGAGGAGTTTTTTGCTGTCGGGTGACCAGATAGGATTATATTTATAGGTATCCGCATTCATCGTGATTTGAACAGGCGGATCACTCCCATCCTGGTTGATGATATAGATCTCATCTTCTCCAGTTACATCTGAAATATAGGAGATATACATTCCATCCGGCGACCATTCCACATTTCGGTCGTGAACTCCGGAAGAGAG
This sequence comes from Bacteroidota bacterium, assembly GCA_014382125.1. Taxonomy (GTDB): domain Bacteria; phylum Bacteroidota; class Bacteroidia; order Bacteroidales; family FEN-979; genus QYOJ01. The sequence goes on from JACNKI010000138.1 coordinate 3,233, forward strand.
AGTCAGGTCTTTAGTGATCCCTGACTTTACTGGCACGGTAAAAACATCACCACGAGCTCCGAATACCAGTCTTTTTCCCGCAGGTGAAATGGCGTAGGAGTTAATGGATTTACCGGCGTCCTTCAACTGATTCCTTCCTGTAATGAAGTCGTTGGCAATCTGCACATTTAACTGTGTTGACTGCTCACTATTCAGATCAAACAGGTAGATATAACCTCCATTCTCATAGGCAATAGCTTCATCGCCAAGGGAGGGGAATTTGACATCATAGTTGGTGTAGTTGGTTAACTTGCGGGTTTCCTTTGCATTCAAATCGTATACAAAAAGATTCATCGTACGATCCCGGTCAGAGCAGAAATAGATCTTATCTCCTTTCCACATCGGAAAAATATCCTGGGCCGGGTTATTGGTGATATTCTCGATTGTCCTGGTATTGAAATCGTAGATCCAGATATCGTCAGTCATACCTCCCCGGTAGTATTTCCAGGTACGGAACTCACGGCAAACACGATTGTAGGCGAGTTTCGATTTATCCGGCGAATAGCTACAAAATCCTCCTACGGGCAGCGGTAGCTCTTCTGACATCCCACCATCTTTATTAATCAGAAAGAGTTGTCCTTTGAAGCTGTTAAATGATTGTTTCCGTGAACGATATACGATATTATCGTCATCTTTCCAGGTCATCACGATGTTGTTGGGTCCCATCCGGTCGGATATATCGTCACGACCCAAAGTAGCTGTGTAAGTAAGCCTTTCAGGGATACCCCCGGAAGATGGTATCAGGAATACCTCTGTATTTCCATCGTACTGGCCTGTGAAGGCTATATTTTTCCCGTCTGGCGAAAAGCGGGCAAACATCTCAAACCCATCGTCATAGTTGGTAAGTTTGCGGGCCAGGCCGCCTGATTTAGCTACTGTGTATAGATCCCCGGCATATGTAAACACAACCTGGTCTCCATGAACAGCAGGAAACCGCAAGAGCCTGGCTTCATCCTGTGCATAGGTGAATCCAAGGAAAAACAATACAAACAACGTAAGCATTAGCTTTTTCATAATCAATGATTTTGATTGAACGTTAGTGAAAGCCCAAATTTATCGAGAAAACCGGGAACTGAAAAATTATATTCGATATTCGCTTGGATTTAGCCGATGAAAATCAAATTCAACAGTCAAGAATCAAGAATCTGGTTATCCAGCATCCAGTCATCCAGTCATCGAGCATCGAGTATTTTTTGTAAGTTTGAGGTGAAATTTAGATGAATGAGCCGGGTTTTCAAAATACTTCTCACGATTCACGTTTCACTTTTCACGTTGATATCTCCAGCGCTTTTTTCTCAGAAAGTTGCCTTGGTACTTAGTGGTGGTGGTGCTAAAGGAGCTGCGCACATTGGGGTTATCCGGGCTCTGGAAGAACACCAGGTCCCGATTGATTATGTAGTTGGGACCTCTATCGGCGCCATTGTTGGGGCTCTTTATGCGATCGGGTACACTCCGGAGGAGATGGAACAACTGATGGACTCGCAGGAGTTCAGCAACTGGGCTGCGGGGATCATTAATGAGAAATACGTCTACTATTTCCGAAAGGAAGATCCCAATGCCTCCTGGATCTCACTTGATATTGACCCGAAAAAAAAGCTGAGTACGTTCCTGCCAACTAACCTGATTACTCCCTTTGAAATTGATTTTGAACTAATGCGGTTGTTTGCTCCCGCCTCTGCTGCCAGTCATTATAACTTTAACAACCTGATGATCCCTTTCCGATGTGTGGCATCTGATATCGATTCCACCCAAGCCCTGGTACTGCGAGACGGGAACCTCAGTTCGGCCGTGAGAGGATCTATGTCCATTCCGCTGATATTCAATGCAATGCAATATAAAGGGAAATTGCTTTTTGATGGAGGAATGTACAATAATTTCCCGGCAAACGTCGCTCAGGACGATTTTCATCCGGATGTAATTATCGGATCACGTGTTGCTCAGCGATTCAAGGCACCTGATGCCGACGATGTGATCAGCCAATTGTCGACCATGTTGATGGAGCGTCAAAGTGATACGATCACATACCCCAATTCTGTCATGATCGTACCCCAAATCCCAACAATCAACCTACTGGATTTTTCTCAAACGGATAAACTCGCCGACAGTGGTTATATTGCTGCTATAAAGAAAATTCCTGCCATCCGGAAACTTGTTCATGACAGCATCTCTATGATTGAACTCACCCGAAAACGAGCTCTTTTCAAATCCAGGGAACCCCGGTTGATTTTTGATTCCATCATTGTAAATGGCTTGTCAAAAGCGCAGTCGAATTATGTAAAAAAAAGCCTGAAAAGAGGTAAGGATCCCATCACCATTTGGGAACTTAAGAAAGGTTATTTCCGGTTTCTTGATGAGGGATTTGTCAAGACTATTTTCCCTATAACAAAATATAACCCGAACACGGGCATGTACAATCTCTATCTCGACATCCAAAAGGCCCCCAATTTCAACATCCAGTTTGGGGGTAATCTGTCACTGGGAACCAGCAATGAAGGATTCCTCCAATTGCAATACAAGTATCTATGGAAACATACTATCAGGGTGCTTGCCAATGGCTACTTCGGCAGGTTCTACAACTCTGTAAAGGGTGGGGCACGACTCGACTTTACTTCCAAACTTCCCTGGTTTATGAATCTTTACTACACGTATAATAGCTACAACTACTTCAAAAACACAACCTATTTCTTTGATGACCTGACGCCCTCTTATCTAAAACAATGGGAGAGTTTTATCTCGATCAGTGGTGGAGTCCCGATCACCAATAAAGGGAAGTTGCAAACCACATTTATCAGCGCCGTGACATCTTCAGACTATTATCAAAGCAACGACTTCTCTAGATTTGATACAGCTGACAAGACCAATTTCAACTTCATTTCCCCTCTGATCTGTTTTGAATTGAACAGTTTAAACCGGAAACAGTTTCCGAATGCAGGAGCCCGGTTGATGATCACCTTCTCTTATATGAACGGGCTGGAAGTGTTACTTCCCGGGTCCAACTCCATTAATAAATCCGAACAAACCAAATACAGGGAATGGTTTCAGATCAAAGCGCTGTATGATAACTATTTTGAAACCATCGGACCATTGAAACTGGGCTTCTTTGGAGAACTTTGCATCTCTGGCCAACCCCTCTTCCTGAATTACACATCCACCATGCTAAATGCCCCATCTTTTCAACCTCTTCCTGAGATGCAATCACTCTTTCTTACACAGTTTCGTTCAACAAGTTATGCTGCAGCAGGTATGAAACTGGTCTTAACACTCTATAAAAAATTGGAGTTGCGTGCTGAAGGGTATATCTTCCAGCCATACCGGCAGATTCTCCGGCAGGAACCAGATTATAAGCCATATTATGGCCCCATCCTGAGTGACCGGTCGTATATCGCTGCCACCACGTTAGTGTATCATACCTTTCTGGGACCGATTAGCGCCGGTGTAAGCTTCTACGATAAATTGCAAGACCCCTTCACGTTCAACCTCAATTTCGGATATATCATCTTTAACAATAAAGCCATACCGTAAATCCGTCAATTTTTATTTTCTCGAATAAATACTATTTTTGCATTAGATAAGTTAAAGCAACACACCGGCATTGTTCGGATACTTAGAGAATTATTACATTATGATGTTTGTTAACTCATGGAAAACAAAGAACACACCAATCAGAATCCTGATATGGAGAATATCCCAGATCAGGAGGAGAATTCTTCATCTGTTCCCGTAGAGGAAAATCTAAAGGAAACCACCAAACCTGCCGAGGAAACAACGGATTCTACAGAAAAGA
>JACNKI010000138.1:8054-21488 GCA_014382125.1 Bacteroidota bacterium
GAACTTCTCCTTGAGCCTTCCATCCTGAAGTCCTTCAAGCAACTTCAGAAACACCACGAACGCTGGAAAGAGTTCGGCCCGGTCCCTTCCGATAAAAAAGATGAGATCTGGGAACGGTTTAAAAACGCTACCAATAAGATCAATGAGCGTCGCAGAGAGTATTACGCCAGTATAGAAGAGGAGCAGAGCAAAAACCTGAAGACAAAGACCGCTCTCTGTCAGCAAGCTGAAGAGGCGCTAACACTTAAAAACGAAACCATTAAGGATTGGCAGGAAAACACTCTGAAAGTCAATGAGTTATTGAAGATCTGGAAGAGCATCGGGCCTGTTCCTCAAAAACATAATGCCGAAATCTGGAATCGCTTCAAATCGTGTCTTGATGTATTCTTTTCAAATAAGAAGGAGTATTTCGATAAGTTGAAAGAGCAACAAATGCACAACTACAACCTTAAGATTGATCTGTGTGCACAGGCAGAGGCGATCATGAACAATACCGATTGGAAGAAAACCACGAATGATCTGATCCGACTACAAGGTGAGTGGAAAAAGATCGGTCCGGTTCCCAGGAAGCATTCCGACAAAATATGGAAAAAGTTTCGTGCTGCATGTGATGAATTTTTCAAATCAAAATCGGCCTACTTTGCCAACATCCACACGCATGAAGAGGAGAACCTGAAGATTAAAGAGGAGCTCCTGAAGAAATTGAAGGATCATCAGTTCTCAGACGACAAAAACCAGAATCTTGAGGACCTGAAAAATTTCCAACGGGAATGGACAAACGTAGGCTATGTACCGATCAAGGAGCGTAACCGATTGCAAAACGAGTTCTGGAAACTGGTCAATGAACATCTCGACAAACTGAAGATCAGTGAAGTAGAGATGACAGCGGTGAGCTATCAGACCAAGATGGACTCGATGAAAAACGATCCTCAGGCAAGAAGATTGATGGGTCGTGAACGAGATAACCTCATGGGGAGGATCAGTAAGCTCCGGGAGGATATCAACTTATGGGAAAATAACATCGGTTTCCTGGCCAACTCAAAAAATGCCAACATCCTCAAAGTCGAGTTTGAGAAGAAAATCGAAAACGCAAAAAATCATCTGATGGTGATGGAGGCCAAGTTGAAGATCCTGCGACAGCAGTAAAGTAAGAGGTAAGACGTAAGATGGTTTTTATCTAGTTATCCAGTAATCCAGGAAATCATGGCAGGCAATTCAATAGGTAAAAATCTAGTTCTAACCACGTTTGGTGAATCACACGGAAAGGCCATCGGCGGTGTGCTGGATGGTTTCCCACCCAATGTGAAAGTTGATCTATCATACATCCAGTCCGAGATTAACCGCCGTAATCCCGGCAGGTACCCGTTTTCGACTCCACGTAAAGAAGATGATCAACTGGAGATCCTTTCCGGTGTTTTCGATAACATATCTACCGGTGCCCCGATCGCTTTTGTTGTTTATAACCAGGATCAGCGACCGGAGGACTACGATCAACTTAAAGAGCTTTACCGGCCATCACATGCGGATTTCACCTATGAGGCACGATATGGGATTCGAGATCCGCGTGGCGGAGGGCGGGCTTCTGCCCGGACGACCCTCTCTGTTGTTGCCGCCGGAGCAATGGCGAAGTTGCTCCTGGCATCCTTCCAAATCTCCATTTACGGATTCGTTACATCGATCGGCCCCTATTCGCTCCCACCAGATTTCACCCTGGCTGATCCTGCACTTATCGGCCTCTCACCACTCGCTTGTCCGCATGAAGGAACCACACAGAAGATGCTGGATCATCTTCACAAGTTAAAAAAAGAGGGTGACACAGCCGGAGGGATCATCCACTGTATCATCAATGGTGTACCTGCAGGTGTTGGAGATCCTTTGTTCGACAAGTTGCAGGCTGACCTGGCCAGAGTGATGCTGAGTATCAATGCAGTGAAAGGCTTTGAGTATGGCTCTGGATTTCGGGCAGCAGAGATGAAAGGCTCCGAGCACAATGATGAGTTTTTCCTGGAAGATAACCGGATCAAAACCAAGACCAACAACTCCGGTGGCATCCAGGGTGGTATTTCCAATGGGATGGATATTTACTTCAATGTAGCGTTCAAACCCGTTTCTACCCTGGGTATGGAACAACAAACCACGAATAAAGCGGGCGACCTGATTACTTACAAAGCAGAAGGCCGTCACGATGTTTGCGTCGTTCCCCGGGCTGTACCTATCGTGGAAGCCATGGCAGCGCTGGTGATCGCTGATCAGTTGAACAAGTTGGACTAGCTGGACAAGTTAGAAAAGTTCTTGCAGGCTCAAACTATGCCAGCTACCAAGTCCCCGGATGATCTCCAATGAATCCAATCCGAATAAAATCACCTATCTTTGATAAAAATCCCTTCCATGACTGCCGGTTCAAAGGTTTTACTTTTGCTATCCTTTCTGCTTAGTATCGGATTTCTTTATCCCTGCCATGGGAAATTGCAGGCTCAGGACACCTGTTCTGTTGAACTGGATAAAAAGGATGAAAAAAGCTACCTGGCTGGAGTGAGTGCTTTCCGGAGAGGAAACTATGTGGTGGCAGTTCAGCAGATGAGAGAGTTGGTCAACCGTTATCCGGAGATGGCAGATGCCTACTTTATCCTCGGAATGGCTTATATCAAACGGAGGAATTCCGATTTCAACCAGGCAGAGAATTATTTCCGGAAAGTGATGAAAATCTGCCCCGGGTACGATCCCTACATCCATTATTACCTGGGGGAGATCGCATATAGTAAAGAAAATTTTTCAGCGACGGTAACGCATCTTACAGAATTTCTGAAAGATATAGATAAGATCAAAAATGATGAAGATTATAACCGGGCGGTTAGCCTGCTAGACTATTCGAAATTCTACCTTGAGATGGTGACAAACCCGGTTCCGTTTCATCCCGAGGTGGTGGAAGGCATCTCCACACAGGAGAATGAATACCTGGCCATTCTAAGTCCGGATAACCAGATCGCTATGTTTACCCGAGAAAAAAAGATCCTTCCCGACAGAAATTCACTTCTCACGACTTCCGGATACAAGGAGAAATTCATGTTCAGCATACGGGGCTTTTTTGGCGAATTCCCTGAAGGTGAAGAGATGCCAGAACCATTTAATATCAATGATAACGAAGGTGGCGCCACAATTACTGCCGATAACAATACCCTTTATTATACTGTATGTCAGTTTAATAAGGTCTCCAGATACCTCAATTGTGACATCTGTTTTTCAGAGTATCGCAATGATGAATGGCAGAAGATCTTGAATGCCGGTACCCGGATCAATAAACCCCACTCATGGGAGTCGCAACCAAGCCTATCGGCAGATGGCACCATTTTGTTTTTTGTCAGCGACCGGCCGGGAGGGTATGGTGGATATGATATCTATAAAACGATGAGAGACAATGGAGGCGAGTGGAGCCATCCGGTCAATCTCGGACCACTGATCAACACAATCGGGAACGAAAAGTCGCCTTTTATCCATCCCGATGGTAAAACCCTCTATTTCTCCTCCGATGGCTGGATGGGTGTCGGAGGATATGATATCTTTTATACACGGTTGCAGGATGACGGCACCTTCCGTAAGCCTGACAACCTGGGTTATCCTATCAACTCAATCGAAGATGAAGTGGGATTCTTCGTCAGTACAGATGGCACACACGGTTTCTTTGCATCCAACAAACTCAAAGACCTGGGAGGATGGGACCTTTATTCATTTGAACTATACGACAAAGCCCGCCCGGAAAAAGTACTTTTCATCAAAGGGACAATAAAAGACGAAAGCAGCTTCGAACCCATCAAGGCCCGGATTGAGTTGGAGAATGTCGATACGAAGAAGATCAAGGAGGTTCCTCTTGATTCAAACACCGGTAATTATGTGGCAGTTGCTCCCTTCAATAACGATTACATCATGACCATTAAAAAAGAGGGGTATGTCTATGAATCCAAATATATCTCCAAGGTTGACACGATATTTAAAAAGCCAGCTACGGTTGATATGGAGATCAAACCTATCGAATTGGCAAAGTCCTACCGCATAAACGATATCTACTTTGCATTCAATTCCTATGAGCTGACTCCCGAGTCGAAAGTGGTCCTCGATCAGTTGATCGAATTTCTGGAGTTGAATCCTGCCATCCACATCCAGATCCAGGGCCATACCGATGCTATCGGGAACGATGCTGTCAACCTTGTTCTCTCTGACAACCGGGCAAAGTCTGTCTACAATTACCTCATTACCAGAAAAGTAGTTACCAACCGTTTGACATACAAAGGAATTGGAGAGGCGATGCCGGTCGCTACCAATGACACCGATGAGGGCCGGGCTAAAAACCGTCGCACCTGTTTTGTGATCACCCGGAAATAGTACCGTAAAAATTTCTTTCCACCCAACCATTTAGTGTTAGACGGTGTCTGTAATTAACTGGTGAGTTAGTGACCTGGTGAATTATTTCCCTTAATGACCTTAATGACCTTAATGACCTTAATGACCTTAATGACCTTAATGACCCTAATAACTTAATGACTTATTCCATTTTATGAGAATTTTAATTGTCGACGACCATGTATTGATCCGCAAGGGGTTTAAATCCCTGTTGAATAGTTACAATCCGGGATGGGAAGTCTATGAGGCGATCAATGGGATCCAGGCAATAATCAAGGCCCCGAAAATCCGTCCGGATGTAGTGCTGATGGATTTTTCCATGCCCAAGCTGGATGGCCTGAAAACAGCCCGCCAGATGATCAAGGATTATCCAGGGATTAAAATCATCATGATCTCGGGTTTTCTTGCTTCAGAAAACATCCAGCAAATGCTGGATTCCGGGATCTTGGGTATTGTTCCAAAATCAGCCGGAACAGATGAACTGCTGGAAGCAATATTTCATGTTGTCAAAGGAAAACAGCATCTGACGGTTGAATCATCCATGAATTTAGAGATGGAAACAAAGAAAACACCCCGGAGAAAAACGAAAAAACAAAAGCGCAAACCATCCCTGTTGACGCCACGTGAGATGGAGGTGCTTCAGTTGCTTGTGAAAGGACTTCGCGCAGAAATAATCCTCCAACAACTAGCAATCAGTCAGCGCACCCTTAACTCTCACAAAGCCAGTATCTTCAAAAAATGCAACGTCCACTCAACAGTTGAGCTGGTAAGGTATGCATATAAGAACTCTATAGTATAATTCCGGGGCCTATTTTCCTGAGATTTTTATCCGCCACCTCCCTGTGTCGAAAAAGCTTGTCAATCGCTGGTTTCCGAGCGTCGAGCAATAAAATACTTAGATTCGGAGCGAAAATCTAGTATGTTCTCTCTAGGTGATTTTCCCCATTTTTCCATACTTCTCTCTATTTTTTCGAGGATTCTATCCAACTATTTTTGCCTTTATGTTGGATGAAAAAACAAGGGAATGTTACATTGTATGATATTGATGCTGTCAATGGCTATGGCCGTAAACAGCAACCAGATAATAACCGGCTGTGGATCACAGGATTATTTCTCCGGAAACCGGGAAGAGGGATACTTCTTGGGTATGGGCATGGGGGGGGTGATCCTTACGCTCAACACCAACCACAGCGGATCAGATCTGCGGGATTACATTAGCCATCTCGATGGCAGTCAGAGCCACGTCGAAACCTTTGTTCCCACTTTTGGTGCCGGCACGCTCGATGGCCTGCTCGATGCTATCAGTAGTGAGGACCCCGTAGATCACCGGAACACCGGCCTCCAGGCTCACACTGGCAATGCCTTTTGAGACCTCGGCAGCCACATAGTCGAAGTGTGGAGTGGCCCCGCGGATGACGGCACCGAGGCAGATCACTGTATTGTATTTTCCCGATTGCGCCATCTTCTTGGCCAGAAAGGGGATTTCAAACGATCCGGGCGACCAGACCATTTCAATATCATTATCATCGACGCCATGCCTTGACAATCCATCGAGGCAACCCGCAAGAAGCTTGCTGCTGATAAACTCATTGAAGCGGGAAGTCACAATTCCGAACTTCAGTCCTTTTGCCTCAAGTTTTCCTTCTATTGTTTTCATAGTAAGAAGTTTTATTATTTGTTAAGATGCTCTATTAGATCTAAATCTCTATTTCATCATTAAAATTCAACATATGCCCCATCTTGTCCCGTTTGGTCTTCAGATAGAGCCAATTGTTTTCATTATGTGCAACCTCAATAGGGATACGCTCCACAATCTCCAGTCCAAATCCTTCGATCCCTGTGATCTTTTTCGGATTGTTTGTAAGCAACCTGATCTGGTGGATCCCCAGATCTGCAAGGATTTCCGCTCCGATACCATAATCGCGCATATCCGCCGGTAAACCCAGTGCCTTATTAGCTTCAACAGTATCCATTCCCTGGTCCTGGAGATGATACGCTTTGAGTTTGTTAACCAATCCGATCCCTCTTCCCTCCTGGCGCATATAAAGCAATACACCTTTGCCTTCCTGTCTGATCATGCTCATAGCCATGTCGAGTTGCTCCCCGCAGTCACAACGCTGCGAGCCGAAAACATCTCCTGTCAGGCATTCGGAATGGACCCGGACAAGCATCGGTTCTCCATTTACAATATCTCCCTTAACCAGTGCCAGATGGTCTTCTCCTGTTAATTTGCTCTGGTAGCTGTAGGCTTTGAAATAACCATATTTTGTAGGAAGGTCGACTACTGTATTGCAGACAATCAGTTTCTCCGTTTTCCGCCGGTAGTCGATCAAATCGGCGATTGTGATCATCTTGAGATGATATCTTTTGCAATATTTTATCAACTCCGGGATCCTGGCCATTGAGCCATCTTCATTCATGATCTCACAGATGACGCCTGCGGGATAGAGTCCTGCCAATCGTGCCAGATCAATAGATGCCTCAGTATGTCCGGCACGAACGAGTACACCTCCTTCCCGGTATTCAATGGGGAATATATGTCCCGGCCGGGTAAAATCCTTCGCCGTTGACTTAGGATCCAGCACCTGACGGATGGTTCGCGCCCGCTCCTGCGCAGAGATACCAGTCGTAGAGTCTGCGGCATCAATGCTAATCGTAAAAGCCGTTCGGTTGGGATCAGTATTCTTGGCTACCATACGTTCGATGTGAAGTTCCTCCAGCCGGTCGGTCATGACAGGCATGCAGATCAGACCACCGCCAAACTTGGCCATGAAATTGATCGCTTCCGGCGTAGCTTTTTCGGCAGCAATCACCAGATCGCCTTCATTCTCCCGGTCTTCGTCGTCAACCACCACGACCATCTTCCCTTTTTTGATGTCTTCTATCGCTTCCGGTATTGTGTTAAATCTATGCATGTTCGTTTCTCGTTACTCGGTACTCGTGCTCGGTACACGGTGCTCGAGATATAGTTTTTCAATTATATAAACCCGTTCTTTGCCAGGGATTCCAGTGTGACTCCATCCCTATTCTCTCCCTGGATCAGTTTCTCCACATATTTACCCAGGATGTCGCACTCTATGTTCACTTCGGCTTCTACGCGTTTGTGAAGAATCGTAGTTTCAGTCTGTGTGTGAGGAATAATACCTATTGTCAATGATCTTTTATCAACATTAATCACAGTCAGGCTGATGCCATCAATCGCTACAGAACCTTTCGTTACAATATAGTTGAGGATCAAGCTGTCTGCGGAAATCCGGAACCACTCAGTATTACCCTCTTTTCGACGTTCCATGATCCGACCGATGCCATCGATATGGCCTGAGACGATGTGTCCACCCAGCCGATCAGATAACCGCAATGCTCGTTCCAGGTTGACTTTGCTCCCCGGATTCAGCTTATTGAACGTAGTCCGGGTCATTGTCTCCGGCATCACATCTACCATAAATCCACTTGACTGAAGTGCGGCTACCGTCAGGCATACTCCATCTGTATTAATGCTATCTCCAATGCGAGTCTCCTCCAGGACTCTCTGTGCCTCCACCACCATGGAGACAGATTGACTTCCACTGCGAATTGAACTGATGGTTCCTACCTCTTCTATGATTCCTGTGAACATGGCAAATATCCTTCAATAACAATATCTTCTTTAAGCATCTTTAAACTTATCTTATTCAAGTGGATAGCATCGGAAACCCGCCGGATGCCATCTCCTTCCAGGATGGTCGGGGCTTTTTTCCCTCCGATAAATTCAGGAGCCACAAAAAAAAGCACCTTATCTACTACTCCATCCCGGATAGCAGAAAAAGCCAGGGTTCCTCCCCCTTCCAGTAGCACACTATCAATGTCCATCGAACCCAGTGCAAGCATCAGGTATTTCAAGTCGACCTGATCCTGAGCTTCCGGGCATAAAACTACCTGTGCCCCCACCCTGCGTATCTCAGCGATTTTCGCCTTCTTCGCTTTTTTAGTGACCGCAACAAGGGTAAGATGTGGCTTGTTGGTGAGGACCTGTGCGTCTAGTGAAATCCGGGCCATTGAGTCAACGATCACCTTTAATGGATCTTTACTGATCTTACGGCTCCGCCGTGTATCCAGCGTTGGATTGTCCTTCAAAATAGTACCCACACCAACCATGATCGCTGAATATTGCTGCCTTAATTGATGTGCCAGTTTCCGGGATGCTTCTCCAGAAATCCAACGGGAATCTCCTGTGACAGAGGCGATCTTTCCATCCAGCGTCATGGCGCCTTTGTAAAGACAGAAAGGCTTCCTCGTTTGGATGAATTTAACAAAAGATTCATTAAGCAGAGATGCCTCCTCCTCCAGAATTCCGGTTTCTACTTTCACCTTATTTGATTTGAGGAATTCTATCCCTTTGCCTTTCACTTTCGGGTTGGGATCAGGCATCGCAATCACAACCCGTTTGATACCTCTCTCCACGATTAACTTCACACAGGGGGGTGTCTTGCCTTTATGGAAACAAGGTTCGAGGGTGACGTACATCGTAGCGCCACGTGGAGAGCGGGTACATGCGTTGATGGCATTCGCTTCGGCATGGGGCCCGCCAAAAAATTCGTGATTGCCCCGACCGATCACTTCACCATTCTTTACTATCACGGCACCCACCATCGGGTTGGGATTTACCCATCCGACTCCTTTCTTCGCCAGCCGTAACGCCAGCTTCATCTGTTTTTGATCTTCTGTCATACAGATAAAAAAATAGCCCTGAAGAATTCATCTATCTCAAGGGCTATAAACAATATACCTGGCATTACTATAAACTTGCAAGCCTATGTATGCGTTCTTCTTCCATCCAGACTATAACTGTCGGTGCCGTAGTTTCAACGACTCAGTCCCGTATGTGGGGGACTCGCGGACTATACCGCCGGTCGGGAATTTCGCCCTGCCCTGAAGAAATCAATTTATTCTTAAGAACGTAATCAAGGAAACATCCTGATTCATTAAGGTACAAAGATAAATATTCTTTTTATTTCTTTATGATTTTTCGTGAAAAATCTCGCTTCTCATCACTGATCTTTAACAGGTAAATCCCGGAGGGCAGTGAGCTCATGTCATTTAATTGACAAGGCTAAACACAAATATAAGATTTTTACTCCATCACTAGCTTCTGCACAATCGTGCCCTGCTGGTTCCGGATCTTCACCAGGTAGATCCCGGATGGGTATCCGCTGAGGTCGATTCTTTTGGTAGTTGATTGTTGACCTGTACCAATCATTTCACGATGGATGAACTTCCCTTGCATGGTGGTAATTGAAACAGTGGTCTCAAATCCATGCAAACCTTGAAGGTTGATCGTAACCAATCCACTTGTTGGATTCGGCATCAATAACATGCTGAAAGCCTCTTCTCTGGCTTCCGGAATATCCAGGAAGGGTACAAACGAGATATTAACATCATCGGTAACTATATCCGGACAAGTAGGCCTGGGAGTTGCAGATAGAGTAAGAGTGACATGTCCTGATGAGAGATCGTTGGGTCCCGGATAGTAATAATTCATTGCTACCGTATCCTTCCAGAAAGTTCCGTCGCCCGAGGTTGTCCACAAGAGACTCAAATAATTGGAGGCTACTCCGTAGCAAGTGAGAATCTGGATTGTATTGAGGTAGGTAGTGTCGTTTCCGGCTGAGACTACAGGATTCTCGTTCACAATCACGTCGGCAGTGTCCGTTTTAGTTTGGGTTCCATCATCCACCTCGCAGTAGTATTTGGTAAATTCTGTTGGCGTGGCAATCGGGCTCTGCAAATCAGATGTAAACCCGGCTGGGAGGGAGGCCCATGCGTAGGTGAACGTTCCACTTCCTCCGGAAGCTTCTACATGCAGTTGCGTGGAATCTCCAAGGCAGATTTCATCCGGAGTTGCGGTCGCATTCACAGTGAGGATATTGGCGAAACTGAATGAGGCAATACGCGTCTTCCAGTTGACAGAAGTCGTATAGGTGTAATATTCCTGGGTGTACCAGAATGTGCTGATATCGACAGGATCTGCAACCATGGCGCTGTAATCACCCCAGCGACCAGAACTATTGGTCTGAGATCCTCCTCCGTTAATAATACCTCTTTCGGCAATTGTCATGATACCCAACGCATCGCCATTCATTCGTCCTGTATAACGGATAGAAGGATACATAGTTGAACTGGAGATGGAATAACCAAGTGCAATGTTCCCCAAAGAATCCATTGCAATGCTTCCCATCCATCTATGGTTATCATCCGGAGAGTAAGTGCCTTCCTGGTAGAGACTCCAACCTGATCCGGTATTCCATCGAACTTCCATCCATCGGATACCTGCCACATTTCCACTAAGTTTCACTGTTGTGCTTAAAAGCATTGACCAGTGGTCAGTAAATTTCCTGAATGGCATACGGAACATAATACGTTTACCTGACATTGCATCAAGTTTTTGGCTTGTTCCTTGTTGATGGATGTAATTGCCGTTACCGAAGGTCGAAAATGAACTGATTGAAATGGAGTTAGCAAGAGTGAATGTGGAATTAGCTGGCGTGACCCAATCCGCATGAAATTCATTTAGCCTTATACTTGCAGCAGTTCCACTGACCAGGTAGCAAACGGGGCAGGGTGTTGTATCAGGAGGAAAATCACTGTCGCAATCTGCCGAAAGCGGACCTTCTGAAGAGGAAGGAAGATTAAAGGTGATCATTGTGGGTGCTGGGTTGCCGAGGAGCATCTTTGTCCTGTCCATAGCCACAACCGCCGGGCCCATCCAATTACCAGAACCCGAAGCAAACCGGCGGATTGTCATGTAATATCCATCACCCCACACTGAGACTTTAGGGTAATCCGGCATATCATTAAAAGCAAACTGGTACCGATACCAGCTACCTGTTGGATCAGAAGTTTGTGAGATGGCCACATTTTCGTAAAAAGGTCCATAAGGGTAATTAGGAAGTGAAAACTGGCTAAAAAGCCACCGATCGGCATTTTCATCATAAAGAACGACAGCATCCCCGTCATTATGATTATTAGGCAAACCGGCAAAAATCGTGCTGTTTAGTAATGGGCCGACCAATTTGACTCCAGTTTTATCGTAAATAGCAAATCTTACGTTGACAACCTGGAAATAATGATCCGGGCCTACATCACCATCTGTATCTGGAGGATAATACCCTGCCATTCCAATGCCTAGAAAGTTCAGGATTGTTGTGTCGTTTATTGATTCTCCGTTAACGAATTGCCTGACTGGATCTTCTATAAACAGATCAGTACCGTCCGGATCATTCGAGTAAACATTCGTTGGATTTTTAACAACGCCATCTTTCCAGGACATATCAGGGAAGGCATTTGTATCTTGTACCATATCCCGCAAAGGTGGTGAAATATCGAAGTAAACAGCTTTCGTAACAATGGGCTGGGATATCCCATCCTGTGCGATAAGGTTTCCAAAGGAGATAATCATCCCAAGGAAGAGAAGGAATAATTTTTTCATGATCATGATTTTAGTGAATCCGATGCAAAGATAATAAAAAACTTGTTTGGAATGATTCTACACAAAAAAAATGTACTTTTATTTCTTCAAACCGATATCTTATGAACATTATAGTCACTGGAGCCAGTAAAGGCATTGGTCACGAAATAGTCAGAATCTTTTCCCGGTCCAAAAAAAACCATGTGATCGCTATTTCCCGAAATGAAAAACAACTGGAAGAACTGGTCAACGAGTGCAACCGAATCAATCCGGAAGCCAATGTCACTCACTATGCTTTTGACATTACCCAGTTCGATTTCTATCCACTGGTGCTGCAACGCATAGAAACTTACATGCCCCACTGCGATATCCTGATCAACAATGCAGGAGCCTTGATTTATAAAGGTTTCCGAAAAGTTAAACCCGAAGATTTTGATACCCTTTTCGACGTCAATATAAAGGGACTCTTTTTCTTCACTCAGGCAATTCTGCCCGTGATGAATAAAGGAGGCCACATTGTCAATATCAGTAGTTTGGGTGGCATCCAGGGAAGTAAAAAGTTTACAGGTCTTACTGCTTACAGCGCCAGTAAAGGAGCCGTATCTATACTGACCGAAGCACTGGCTGTTGAGTTACAGGAGGAAGAGATCCGGGTTAATTGTTTAGCGCTTGGAGGTGTAAATACAGAGATGTTCAAGACAGCCTTCCCACATGCCAAAGCCTCTTTTGAGCCAGACCAGATGGCACAATATATTGTCGATTTCGCCCTGAACGGACACAAGGTTTATAATGGAAAAGTGTTGCCGGTGACGATAACTACTCCATAGAAAGTCCATTTCACCCCTAAATCCCCTGCCTGACAGGCAGACAAGCCTGAAGGGGACTTACTCCCACGTTAGGGGGTAAGGATGAAAAAAGAGAGCCAGCCTGGTGGATAAAGTTTGTAAATAAGTACCTTTGGGCAGAATGTATCATTAACG
This sequence comes from Bacteroidota bacterium, assembly GCA_014382125.1. Taxonomy (GTDB): domain Bacteria; phylum Bacteroidota; class Bacteroidia; order Bacteroidales; family FEN-979; genus QYOJ01. The sequence continues at coordinate 20,874 of JACNKI010000138.1, forward strand.
TATTTATCCGGGCATGAAACTCCTGTTTCGTCATGCATTCCTCACGCTGGTAATCCTCTTTCTCTCATCCCGGATGAGTGTTGGTGAAGGAACCCGTGAACTTCAACCAGACTCTCTCTTATCCAGCGCAGGACTCTATATCACCAACTGGACCTTAAGCGATTACACCCAATTTGGCGTAATCAACTGTCTTCCAAATTACCGGCTCTATATCCACATCAAAGAGGCTGGAGAGTCTATTCTGTTCGGATTGAAATCCCCGGTAAATCTGCACCAGTTCAACCTGCGGAAGCCGGATGGGGCCATTGTCATGAGTGGTACTTGTCCACAGCCTGGGCAAACAGGTTACATACAGTACTATAGCCAGGCAATTGTTGGTCCATTTCCACTATTTGGGGGATATACCCCGTTGCAGTATACTGTTACCAACAGTGCTGATACAGGCAACTACTATTTTGAGATCAGTACCACCTATACATATGCAAGCATCATCTTCGATTTATGGGATTTTCAGGTTGTTTCAGATGACCATACACCGGCAGTTCCTGAGGATATGATCTATGGTCGTGTATGGTCACAAGCCTGGCAGGTTTACGCCGATCTCGGGTATCCTAC
>JACNKI010000240.1 GCA_014382125.1 Bacteroidota bacterium
TGACATTTTGTAAAAAGCAGGAATCATTTGAAAATGTATCTGGAATAACCATGCAGGAATTGAACATTCCGGCCAATTTTGATTGGAAAATGGCGCATCCGGTGACATTTCATGTAACCGGGGCATCGGGTCAGTTTGTGGAAATAACTACCGCCGATGGTACAACCACCTTGCACAAATGCAGGATCACACCCGGAACCACCAAACTTGAATCCGGACAAACCAACCCTGTTGTCATTGCTTTTGATGATACCTACGATCTGCCCTGGGTTCTGGATATTCCCATCTTTGATCGACAGTTAAAACAAAGATTCAGACCTTTTTGATCAATATCTTCTACGTATGTGCTTGACCTCATTACACATGATGAAATATGGCAGTGGATCAAACCAAACATATGTCCAAGTTCATGGATTACTTCTTTTTTTAAACGGGCATGTTGGATCTCATCATCTTTCTCCATTCCATATCGCTCATTTCCAAACCGGTATAGCGATGCAATTCCTGTTCGCCCTTCTAAATATGCTTGCCCGAAAATATAGGTCAGAATAGGAATATAAAGATCCACGCTGAATAACCCAAGTGTTTTTACTTTGTCGGAAGAGAACATGGAATCAACTTTCTTCAGTAAATCGTTCCCATTGTATTGTCGTCGCGTCGGATCATGAAAATTACTCAAATCCAGATGCCCCGTGATAATTTTCACCGGAGAGCTAAATTCGAGTGAGACTTCAGCCACTAACTCCCCCAGAAAGTTCTGCTCAAAATAACCAAAAGAAATCAAAGTGATAGGTTGCAGCTGCATTCAAACAGGACTTAATTGAATTGGTGTTGATTAGAATGGATTATTTTATGATTATCAATCTGCAGGTTTTAATCCGTATTTTTTGATTTTATTATACAGGGTCACCCGATCCACTTTTAACGCTTTTGCAGATCGGGAAATATTCCAACCGTACTTAGTGAGGATTTGATGAATATGGAGTTTTTCATTATCTTCAAGACTCTCAACTGAGTTATCGATCATGCTTTTACCCAATGGAAGATCTTTGAGGCGGATCTCCTTGCCGTTACCAATCACGATGGCGCGCTCAATCATATTTTCCAGCTCTCTGACATTGCCAGGAAAATCAAACTCCTGCACCCTTTTTAACGCAGCGGAATCAATCGGAATTGGAGGTTTGTTCATGGAGATACAGTATTTCTTAATGAAATAATCCACGAGCATGGGAATATCCTCAATCCGCTCACGCAAGGGTGGAATATTGATATTCACAACATTCAGCCTGTAATAGAGATCCTCTCGAAATGTTCCTTTCTCTACCATGCTTTTCAGATCCCTGTTGGTCGCGCAGATGACCCTGAAATCAGACGTAATTTCCTTGTTCCCACCTACTCTTGTAAAACTTTTTGATTCCAGCACCCGGAGTAATTCAATCTGCATTTTAGGGGAAATGGTGGCAATTTCATCCAGGAAAATAGTCCCCCCATCTGCCATTTCAAACCTGCCTTTACGGTTATACATGGCTCCGGTAAAAGCTCCTTTTTCGTGTCCGAAAAGTTCACTCTCCAGTAAACTCTCTGTCAATGCGCCACAATGGACACTCACAAGAGGAAAAAATTTACGATGAGAATTGGCATGGATCGCTTTGGCAATGAGCTCTTTCCCCGTACCACTCTCGCCTGTAATAATCACCGAGGAATCCGACTGAGCTACATGTTCAACCTGCTTCAGGACTTTTATCATCGCTTTACTGTCGCCAATCAGGTCCTCAACATTCTCCAGAGAAATAACCTTCTCCTTGAGGGCTACATTCTCTTCTGTTAATTGGATCTGCTTTGAAGCGTTCCTGATCAGATGCGACAAATCGTCAGGGTCAAAAGGTTTTGTCACGTAATCAAAGGCACCGTCTTTTAATGCCTGAACCGCAGTATCCACAGTGGCAAATGCGGTCATGACAATCACAATGGAATCTTTTTTTAAGGATTTAATTCTTCGAAGCATCTCCAGTCCATCCATCCCGGGCATTTTAACATCTGCAAGAATGATATCGAAATGATCAGACTCAAGCATCGACAACGCTTTTTTTGCATGTTCGGCACGTTCAACGCGATAACCGTCCTCAAGGAACCAGTTATACAACGAATCTCTGACGGATTCTTCATCGTCAACGATTAGTAATGAAATCTTTTTTGCCATTAGTTAGTCTCCTTTATTCCTTATTACCGGTAACGTAATTGAAATGGTCGTACCTTCCCCAAGCTCTGATTTTACTACAATTTGTCCATTGTGGCTATTTACGATACCAAGTACAATGGACAATCCCAGGCCGATACCACTTGCTCCTTGCTTGGTTGAAAAGAAAGGTTCCATGATATGTGGGATGTCTTCCTGGGCAACACCTGATCCGTTATCAATGATCTCCAGGTTTATGTTTCTGTCATCAGGATTAGACGTTTTTATTACGATTTCCCCGTTTTCGTGAGTCGCTTCAGAAGCATTGACAAGGATCGCTACACAAGCTTGTTTGATCTGATTCGAACTACAGCTAATCAAATCTGACGTTGCGTTAAAGTCTTTGATGAAGTGGATGTTGGCGATTTTTATCGGATGTGCCATTAAATCATAGGTTTCCTGTAAGATTTTATGAAGGTGTACCGCTTTGAAATCATCTTGATCCGTCTTGGAAAAATCAAGCAAGCCTTTGACGATATCTCCGCAGCGTTTTGTCTCCATCTCGATCAGTTTCAAATGCTTGAGAATAGACTCTTTTTTTGTGGATTCCAGATCCAGATTACTGAGTTGCTTGGATACAAGTTTTGAGTAAGTCAGGATGCCTGACAGCGGATTATTGATCTCATGGGCAACAGATAAAGATAATCTTCCAAGAGAAGCGATCCGTTCAATATGTATCATTTCATTTTGAATTTCCCCTAACTCTTCTGTCTTTTTCTGAACTTTGTATTCAAGCTGCTGCGACCAGTTTTGCAACTCGGTCGTGGCCGATTGTAACTTATCAAGCATATCATTAAATGCGTGAGAAACCATTTGCATGTCTTCCAATTGACCGTCTTTTATTATCAACCGGGTACTTGTGTCCCCTTTTGTCACAGCCTCGCTGGCTTTGATGATGGCAGTCAGAGGTTTTTTAATGTTTTTTCTGGTGAAGAAGATTAAAATGGATACCAGAAGAAAAGTCATCGCGATAGCCATGAGGAGAAAATCTCTTAACGACTTGCTGAGTGCTGCATCCAGATTTGCCAACGGGATCCTGATGACGAGCGAACCGAGCACATCATCACTCGCCTGATGAGCATGACATGAGCTCTCATAGCAAGATCTTTGATTCATGATAGGTGATCTGATCAACAGATGTCTGCAATTGCTGTCTCTTTTATTCATTTTACATTCATTGTCAATATCGATGATTCGATATGACTTCTCAGTTCTGGGGAACATCTCATCCAGATTCGTATGGCAAAACTTACAATTTGGATTATTGTGTCCGACTGTATCGTCAGCAAAGGATGAATATACAAGGTTGTTCTCCTCATCATACATATTCACATCATCGATACCTGGCATGGTATTAATGATATCAAGGGAACTTTGTAGATCTTCTTTATCGTTTTCAAGCATGGAGCGATACAAAGCGCCTTCCACCAGAAGACCGATATTGGTTCCGTTCTGACGAAAGACGCTTTTCATATATTCTTCGTTCACAGACCTGAAGATGAACCAAAACGCGACAAACAGAAAAACAGACAAGATCGTGATGATGTAAACCACCCGACCATAAATCGAGGAATGAAATTTCAGAAATTTCTCAGGTAAAAAACCACGTGAAGGTTTTTTACGCCCGGTATTCTTAAACACTGCCATAGTCAGATTCCCGTTTCGGGTTTGGGTAACTAATTAGCCATGAAAGATAAAAAAAAATGGTGAGTTAACACCATTTTTTTCTTTTCTCATGATGTATGATCCAGAAAATCTTTCTGGAAATCCTCCCATACTTCATTGGGAAGATGCGAAAGGGTATTGTCGCGCAATTCACCACCATCCTGGAGTATGACCAAAGCGGGCTC
>JACNKI010000211.1 GCA_014382125.1 Bacteroidota bacterium
AAACGCCATATGCTGCTGCAGGTATTTACCTCGCCTTCCAATCCGTTTTACAAATTCGGAGACCTGATGTTTCTCGATAAGATCCATACCGATGAATGGGAGGAATTCATTATCCAGCGCTTCCGTGCTACCGGGAAAAAGATTATGCCCGAACTGGCCCGCCGGATTGCACAATCTGTTGAGAATCACCCCTACTATGTGCAGCAACTGAGTCAGCTCTGCTGGCTAAGATGCCCCGGCACCATGACTCCCGGGATCCTGGATCAGGCCCTCGAATCGCTCATTCTGCAATTGAGCCTGTTGTTCCAGAACCTTACGGAAGAGCTGACAACCACCCAGGTCAATTATCTTCAGGCCCTGCTCAACGCAGAAAAGCGATTAAGCTCAAAAGAGGTCATCCTCCGTTATCAGCTCGGCACATCCGCCAATGTAGCCCGTATCAAACAAGCGCTGATCAACAAAGAGATCATCGATCAGATCGGTCAGCAACAGGATATCCTGGATCCGGTATACAAGTTGTGGCTGCGAAGGTATTATTTTGTATGAAGTAGCGCCTGATAGAGGTGCTTCGCACCTGATTATTCTTTCGCAGAAAGAAAAAAACACACATGTGCTTTTGCATAAGGAACATAGGCACGCGGGATTTATTCCAATCGTTAAAAGTCTGGACTCATTGCACAAGCGTTCCAGTTCCGTTGCGGAAGCACGAAAAAAAATGCACAAGCGTTCCAGTTTTGGAGGCGGTTGCGAGGCCCGTCCGCCTGCCCCGAGACCTCGGGGGCATGAGTTCGTTTGCTTTATTGTAGTATCTCCTTTGTCTTCGAATGGATGGCTTCAGCTAGCTCAGCAAATTCTCTGGATTCTGGTAATGAAGGTCTACCATTGGGTAAAAGTCCCATTTCTCCCGGGTACCGGGCATCAAGGTATAACTGGTCAAGCAGGATGAGCATGTCCACGGTTAGTGGAAGGTCTATTCGCTTTTTTACAAGACTTGACAACGTTTCCAGGGAGTGTGTCTTGATAAAACCAAGATCATACTCTTCTATGATGGCTTTAAAGCATTTCTCAATGGCCTGTTGAGCATGAAATGCTACCTGATGTGTCAGGGTATCCTGGTCGATAATACGTTGAATTAAAATCAGATCTGATTCGGCGCTTTGCAGCCAGTCTTCAGTTATCTTTTTCATAAAGCACTTTTCCGTTAGTCAATACCTCTCTGGCGAATAAACTATTCAATTTAATGAATTTCCGGTGCATGGCTTTGGTATGTACAATCAGATCAACAGGGAATTTTTCTTTCACCTCAGAAATTGAACGCGAAACTCTCAGGTAAATCTGGCTCTTTTCTGCAAAACTTGATGGAATCTCATCATCACCAGTAACGACAAGAATATCAAGATCACTGTCTTCTGATGGATTACCAGATGCATATGAGCCAAAGAGAATTATTTTCTCCGGTAGAATTTGTTTCAGCTTTTCAACCAGAATTGGTATGTAGTCGGCACCTTTCATTTTCTATTGTAAAGGTAATCATTTTTGTAATAAGCTATAAATCTACATCACCCCCGGCTGATTGAGTACCGAGTACTCGGTATTGATAGAGCCTTTTTGTTTCATGATTTTTTTTGTTAAATGAATACCCGGTACAATATGGTCGTTCAACCAACTATACCCGGTTTAGAATCACATTTTATTATATTATTATGTGATTTTACTCTTTTCTTCACTATATCTGCACTAAAAACAGATGGTAGTCCGCATACTTCAGCATCAGATCGAACAATACCTGTTTCAACGAAAAACCATTGTCATCTATGGAGCGCGACAGGTGGGGAAAACAACACTTGTTGAACAAATTACAGAAAATCACCAACAAGCGACACTCTTCTTAAACGGGGATGATGCAGATATCCGGGAACTTTTTACAGATGCAAATGCAACAAGGTTACAACCTGTCATCGGATCCCATAAAATTGTCGTCCTGGATGAAGCCCAAAGAATCCCGGAAACCGGCCTTGCTATCAAGATCATCCACGACAACCCAGCAACAGGAGATCGATTACCTGGAAGAAAAAAATGGAGCGCTCACGGCGTATGAATTCAAATGGAGTCTGACTGGGCGGGCTTATCTCCCGAAAACATTTGCCAATGCCTATCCTGCAACATCCTTTCATATAATTACACCGGGGAATTTTGAAGAATTCATCTATGAATAATCTTGCTTTTCGCTTTTGGTTGCGGTTGCGAGGCCTGTCATAAATTAACCTCTTCCAAATTTGTTCTTCAGCTGGTCGTAGAGGCTTTGAGCCTCCTCAGGGTCGATGCCTGCCTGCCGGGCAAGAGTGCTGAGATCAGGCTGCGTTCCTGCATTGATATAGGGAAGCAGAAGGTTCATAAAGCGATTGATGTTGTCGAGCTCTTTCTGTGGTACCGTATTGTCGTTTTTTTCAGGGAAATACTTTTCGTACTCATTGAGCTTGATTTTCTTGTTCAGGATCTCCTGCATGGTCATCAACATGCTCATGCCAACCGAATAATCTTCCTCCCCGCCAATGTGCAGCCCCGATTGGATAAGCATCCGGGTTAACGCATCGAAGCCTTCTCTGGTCATGGCAAATCGGGATAGTTCACCCCTCTTTTCATTATAATAGGCCGAGGCAAAACAAGGTGGTCCGCTCCATTCCTTGTGGCTGATCCGGTAGATATCTTTGTTCCACTGTATGGAAAAATGTTTTTTAAGTTTTTCCGTTTCGATGCTGTTGATCTCGTCTACGGCTACCATTTGACGCAGCACCTGGTCGCCACTCATGACGATGGGATACTCCATCCCGCAAGCCAGCATCAGGTAGGGCATGGGATCTTTATAGACCGATTCCATCAGGGCTGCATCCGAATCTACTTCGGAAAAAATCTCGGCACCATAGAAATAGATATCATCGGGGTCAAATGACCGCATCGCCACAATGACGCCATAGGTTTGCCAGCACTGTCCGTTGAAGCCAACCAGCAGAAAATAGAGATCCTGTTTCCTGCCTTCGGCCCAAAAGCCCTCCATTCCGGGTGAATAGAGCAAAAACTCATCTTCTACAAAAGCATCGCGAAGGAGGAAAAACTCCTTTGCCGGGTGGCCGGCAATGTAGGCAAAGCAATATCTCCAGGGATTGTTGGCCTGAAATTCCAGGAATGCCCGTTCGGCGGGATCCAGGGACAGGAGTTGAACGTTTTTCAGGTATTTGTGGATCACCCCGTGGTGGGCCAGGGCTTTCCCGATGATGATTTCCCCCATGGCTGTGGGAAAAAATCCTTCAGGCATCTTGCGGATGACATGCCGGTACTTTTTTTCGTACGCATTCATTTTCTGATCCATCCGTTCCCTTTGGCCGATGAAATTCATCAGAAAACCGTCGAGCACCTTTTCGCCGATCCTGCTCTGGTGCACACAGTGCTCCTTGATTTGTTCAAAACCTTTTGTCATGATATGTTGGTTAAGTGGGCAATTTAAGCAAGTTTATCAAATGTGCAATGCGTTACGCGCATCGCACTATGCAGCAAAAGCTTTCACCAACCCGCCGATCGCCTCCTCCGGATCCCTGATCGATACCTTGTAGCTGTGCTTGATGGAACTGCTTCGCAGTTGATGGAACTTCGTTGATAGATCGGCTTTGCCTGATGGAAGCTGTGCTTGATGGAACTGCTTCGCAGTTGATAGAGTCCCGAGTCCTCGGGACTGATAATTCTTTCGCAGAAAGAAATATCCGGCCTCTGAAAAATTGCCGCCCGGAGAGGGAGAGAATGAGGTGATCAGAACAAACGCTGTTTGAGTCCCGAGTACTCGGGACGAGTTCGTTTGTTCCACCGAATGAACGACCTCTCAGGCAATTTTTCGGCAGCCTTGATTTTTTCTTTGCAACTTTCTTTGGTATCAAGACAAAAGAAAGTTGATGAAATCCAGTTGTGAAGGCGGCTGCG
>JACNKI010000243.1 GCA_014382125.1 Bacteroidota bacterium
AGGCGAAAGAATCTTCCCGAGGACGAATGAACTACAACTTTCACAAAGAATATTCCGACACGCTTCAACGGCTGTTGAATGCTATTGAACCATATAGTTACATCCAGCCGCACAAACATGAAAATCCGGATAAACGGGAAATCTTCACTGTGCTCCGCGGACGGCTGCTGGTGGTGGAATTTGACAACCAGGGAGAGATCGCCGACCACATGATCGTTGACCCCAAAGAAGGCTCCTTCGGTGCTGAGATTCCGGAACGGATTTATCATGCCATCTACGCGCTGGAACCAGGTACCATTGTCTACGAAGTAAAAGATGGCCCTTACTCTCCAATCGACGACAAAAACTTCGCTTCCTGGGCTCCAAAAGAAGGTTCACCTGAAACTACTGAGCATATAAAGAGTGTTTTTAGAAGATTGAGAATAGAGTTAGTTTAAAAGTAGTTGGTGAATTGGTGAACTGGTGAATTGGTGAGATGGTGAAATAAATCGTGGCAATCAAACGCAATAATGGCAATAATGCGCAATCATGCGCAATATTGTGCAATCATGTGCAATCATGCGCAATCATGTGCAATCATGCGCAATCATGTGCAATCATGCGCAATAATGTGCAATAGTATTATCTTTGTCCAAAATCTCAAGCATGACTGTTCAGAAACCTTCCATCCCCAAAGGCACCCGGGACTTTCCTCCCGGGGAGATGGTCCGAAGAAATTACATCTTCGATACTGTACGATCTGTTTTTGAGCTATATGGTTATCAACCGATAGAGACACCGGCAATGGAGAACCTCTCCACGCTGCTGGGAAAATACGGTGAAGAGGGAGACAGGTTACTTTTCAGAATTCTGAATTCCGGGGATTACTTAAAAGATATAAAAGAGGGACAAAGGGACAAAGGGACAGAATCACAAGATCAACAAGCTTCAGTTGCCAGTGGGCAGTTGGCAGATTCCGGTATCCGGCATCTGGCATCCGGCATCCATGATCTGGCTTCATTCACACAACAGATAGCAGAAAAAGGTCTGCGTTACGACCTCACTGTTCCGTTAGCCCGTTTTGTGGTACAACATCAACATGAACTTTCATTCCCTTTCAAACGATACCAGATCCAGCCTGTATGGCGGGCCGACCGTCCGCAGAAAGGAAGATACCGCGAATTTTCACAGTGCGACGTGGATGTGATCGGAAGCAATTCATTACTAAATGAAGTGGAACTGGTGCAGATCATCGATGATGTATTTTGCCGGTTGAAGGTACCTGTTGTCATCAACCTGAACCACCGGAAGATCTTGTCTGGAATTGCTGAATCCATTGGAGCTGCTGATAAACTTACCGATATTACCATGGCCATTGATAAACTGGAGAAAGTTGGTCTTGAGAAAGTCAATGCTGAACTGGCCAGCAGAGGTCTCTCGAAAACTGCCATCACAAAACTCCAACCTGTCCTTGAACTACAGGGTAAGATTAAAGAGAAAAAACAGTTCCTGGAGGAACTCTTCAGTCATTCTGAAGTTGGGAAGCAAGGCATTGAAGAGATTTGCACAGTAATGAAATGTCTCAAAGAGCTGAACATCAAGAATAAATTTGAGTTCGCTGTGCGGCTGGCCCGTGGACTGAATTACTATACCGGAACCATCATTGAGGTCATGGCTCTCCATACCGATATTGGAAGTCTTTGTGGCGGGGGTAGGTATGATGACCTGACCGGAGTATTTGGATTACCGGGATTTTCTGGCGTAGGCATCTCATTCGGGGCCGACCGGATTTATGATGTGATGATGAACCAGGAACTCTTTCCGGCAACGCTTCAATCAACCACACGTGTCCTCTTTGTGAATTTTGGGCTTGAAGAGGAGCGCTTTTGCCTGAAGCTGATATCTTCAATCCGGGAGGCAGGGATACCTGCAGAGATCTATCCTGAAGCTGTCAAACTGAAGAAACAACTTGATTATGCCAACCGGAAGCAGATTCCTTTTGTGGTGCTGGCAGGGAAAGATGAAATGGCAGCCGGAAAAGTTACGTTAAAGAACATGGAAACCGGTGAACAAGAAACGATTCCTACAATCAATCTAACTGATCAACTGCGATAAAAAAAACGTATGACTTTTGTTATCAAAGGTTCGGGTCTGACCATCGAAGATGTGGTTAACGTAGCCCGGCACAACGAGAAAGTAGAACTTCATCCCGAAGCGGTTGAGCGGATTCATAAATGCCGTGCTATGCTCGAAAAGAAGATTGATGCAGGCGAGATCATGTACGGTGTCAACACAGGTATCGGAGAGTTTTCCGAAGTGGTTCTTACCGACAGCCAGGTCAAAGATTTTCAGAAATATCTGGTTTACAATCACGCCGCCGGTATGGGTGATGCGATGCCGATCGAATGGGTTCGTGGAGCTATGCTTGGCCGAATCAATGTGCATGCTCATGGAAACTCAGGGAGTCGTCTGGAGATCACACAAACGCTGATCGATATGCTCAACAAGGGTGTGACACCATATGTTTGTGTCAAAGGGTCTGTTGGAGCTTGCGGGGATTTGGCTCCTATGTCGCAAATCGCATTGCTGATGATGGGTGAAGGTCACGCATTCTATAAAGACGAGTACCTGCCAGGTAAAGAGGCTCTCGACAGGGCCGGGATTCCGGTTCCGGGTTTACAAGCCCGTGATGGCCTGGCAACCATTAACGGATCGAATGTTCTGACAGCCATGAGCGCTATCTTTATTTACGATACGAACAGGTGGCTAAAACAGGCAGAGATCGCTGCTTCCATGTCGCTTGAAGCGATGAAGGCAAACATGAAACCATACAGTCCAAAACTGCATGAGATCCGAGGTTTCAAAGGCGCTATTCGCAGTGCAGCCTCTATTTTGAAATGTGTTACCGGTGGCGATCTTTTTGAAGGAAAGATCAAATGCAAGGTACAGGATGCCTACTCGATGCGTTCCACTCCCCAGGTGATCGGAGCCGCTCACGATGCACTGGCTTATGCCCGTTCGCAGGTAGAGATTGAGCTGAACGGTGTAGGAGATAATCCGGTGTTCTTCCCGGATGAGAATATTCAACTCTCGGGAGCCAATTTCCAGGGATCACCTGTTTCAGTACCGATGGATATGGCCGGAGCTGTAGTTACTATGGTGAGCGTGATGTCGGAGCGCCGGATGAACCGGTTGAACAATCCGGCCTTGAGTGTCGGACTGCCTGCATTCCTAACCAAAGGGGCAGGTATGTTTAGCGGACTGATGCTCAGTCAGTATACTGCTGATATGCAGATTGTAGAGCAACGAATCCTTTCTGCGCCGGCCTCTATTCAATCGATCCCGGCTGCAGCCGATCAGGAAGACTTTGTTTCGATGGGCATGAATACTGCTCTGAAGAATTTCCAGATTCTCGACAACGCTTATGGGATCCTGGGGATTGAATTCATGGCTGCGGCCCAGGCACTCGATTTCAGGGAGTATACTTTCGGAGCGGGTACCACCAAAGCAAAAAAGGTAGTTCGGAGGCATGTAAAATTCCTGGATATAGACCGCCCCCTCTATCCCGATCACAATAAGATGAAGGATCTGGTAAAATCGTGCGAGATCCTGGAGGAGGTAGAGGCACTGGTCGGAAGCCTTGGGTAGGGACGAGGGACGAGGGACGAAGGACGAGAGACGAGGGACGAAGGACGAGGAAAATTAATGGCAATTATGCGCAATCATGTGCAATCATGTGCAATCCTGCGCAATAAATTGTATTTTTGATAAATTTTAAACCTTAAGCGTTATGGAAGATTCTGCTTATATTGCAATGGGCGTGGCTGCTATGATTCCCATTTTGATCATGGGATTTTCTATCATGGTGCTGGAGATCGTTGCCCTCTGGTTTGTGCTTGAAAAAGCCGGTGAGCCTGGCTGGG
>JACNKI010000160.1 GCA_014382125.1 Bacteroidota bacterium
GATAGCGTTAAAGCGATCGAAAAAGTGCTCTACGCCCTTCCCCGTTTTCTGGATCATTTTCTGGAACAAGGATACAGTTTCAAAGTTTTGAAAGGTCGTTAACCCTGAATCTGTAATCTTCAATCCTAAGTCCGCCAGTCAACCATATGATTCTTCATTCCCTAGCAACCATAGATCTCTTTCGATCGTGCAATGATTCGGTCCAGCTCTTGTTTTGAGTCACTCTGGTCGCCGAAAATGAATGTGGAGGTAAGGTATTCCCACTCCTTTTGAGAAAGGCTGTATAGTTCCCGGGCAATCAGAACCTCAATCTCAGCGCGTATCTGAATTTCATCCGTATCCTGATCAGGCGTGACCCCTAACTCATCAGCCAGGTCGCAAAACAACTCATTGTCACTTTTCGCATAAAGCAGATCATAGCCTTTCTGGACAAGCTCCCGGGTTACGTTTTCTTTCTCAATAGGAATGGGAAGTTCGTAGATGAAATTCATGGTGAGGTTCGCTGAAATTTTATTCCGAATGTAGTAATTCAGAGTCAGTGAGTTGAGTAGTGTCATGAGATAGATCATGATCCCCGGTTCAAGTTGAATTTGTTCAAATGAATCCGAACCTTTAGTCTTATATGAGAGATTGACCAGGTAGTTCATCGAGTGACCAATGAAAATATCTTTTGGGAGAATTGAACATATTAAGGTACGTTCATTTGTTGAACTTGCCACAGCCCGATAAGCCAATCGATAGAATTGATAGTCAAGGATGCAGGATTTTTGATTAAAAACCTCTTCGATCTTTACTGCATCCAGGGAGGTCTCCTTTTTGATCCGGTAGAATTCCTTGGAAAGCAACTCTTTCCTGGCTTCTATCTCGCTGAGAGAGTATCTCGCATCATCGAATGAAGCGTTGTATTGATGGATCATTTTTCCTTCATAGAGCGGAAGACTGTCTGCTGGTTTGTTTTCAGGGAGGTGAAACAGGTGGCTGTCGTTTGTCATATGAAATTCACTTCTCAGCGAATATCCTGAATCTCCGAATAATGTTTTTCCGTTTCTGATTTTTCGGCACAGTTCGTAATCATCCTGGTTTCTGAATTCCATGATTGAGAGATTCTCAGGGGAGAACTTTTCTATCATCTCTTTATCCAGGATCAGGAACTTGTCGTTGTAAAGTTCTTTGGGATCATGCAGGTAGAAGCGGGCATTGAACTGATAGTTATCTTCCGGCTTTACTTTTTGTGCCAGTAGGATGGAGAATTTAAACCGGTTATCCACATCCGGAAAGATCTTGACTTTGGTGCGATCGTCCTCCTTCTCGAAGAAGCCCCTGTTTTCAAAAGAGAAGAGCTCAATCAGATCGTTTTCCAGCAGGAGCAGCTTTCGTAATTCCGAACACCCTTTATCGGTTTGAATTCCGCTGGGAATGAGTATGTCCAGGAATCCGCCAGGTAGCAGGAGCTGTAGATTACGTTCAATGAAAAGTTTATAATAGTTCAGGTCGCCGCTGTCCTGGTAATGGTAGTGGTCCTTAAGAAATTCACCATACGATTCATAGAAGGCAGTATAATTTTCCCATTTCTGTGCGAAGTTTTTATCTTCTTTTAGTTTCTTTTTAAACCATGCGTCGAAATCCAGGACATTCACGGCAAACTTTGATTGATGGGCAAACTCCTTTCTGATTGGTTTCAGGGTTTCCCATGGCGGATTGCTGATGATCCCTGAAAAGCCCTGTTGCTCTTTAGGTAATGGGTTTCCTGCTTTGTCGAAAAAGAGAAAGAAGAATTTCAAACAGATCAGGGATGGATTTGGAATGGATTCATCCAGTTTTGACAGCGCTATTCTGACAGGGTATTCAAAATCGAAAATTTTATCTGTCAGCTCAGGTTGTGTAGTCTGATCCATATAATCACGGCGGAGTTTATGCAGGTTCCGGATCTCTTCTCCAAAATGGGCAGCTATAAACTCAATCTGCTTATCCAGCGGAAGATCGTAAAGCGAATCGAACCGGTGGAAGTTGAGCTTCAGCGTGGGAAGGATATGGTTGTTGGCATGATTCAGGTGGGTGAATTTGAACAGGCTTTTCTCGATTTTCACAGCCTCTTTCCAGAGATTTGTCTTGGCGGTCTCCAGAGCCCGCTCATCGATATCAATGGCATAAATATGACGAAGAATTATCTTAGAGATTAGCATCCTCCGGCTGGTCAGATATGTTTTCTCAATAAACTCAAGCGCTTCCGTCATGTGTTTAGGTACATCAAACATGCCGTGATGTTCCTGGTTCGCCCACTCTACTTTGGTATAGACCGACATATAACAAGCGTAGATCTCTTTAAAAACTTTGATTAAAAAACTTCCGCTTCCGGAAGCGGTATCCACAATCTTGATATGATAAAGCTCTTCCATTTTTCCCAGTGCAGATGCAAAATCAACCTGGTCAATCGCTTCGTGGATCTTTTGAATGAGCGGGCCAAACAGATGCTGTACCAATTGTTCAGCCATATACTGGGTGATGAGGCGGTGGGTGTAGTAGATACCACTGTCTTTTCGTTGTTTCGCGATAAACCGTTCATAGGCCTTCCCAAAAACATCCTCGTCGATTTTCCGGTAGTTGTAATGGATCAAACCTTTCCCAAATACATATTCCCAACGGCCGAACCCACTCACACATTCAAAGGCATCTCTGAAATGATCCAGGTTTTCGTCATCCTTCTCGATGAAATCCCAGATCTTCGTCCGGAATAGCTCCGTGTCATAATAATCCCAGAACCATTCTTCCAATTCGGTGAAAAAGTTATTGAAAAGCTTATAATTTCCCTTGAATTCCCATTTGGTTACTTTTCTGAAATATTCGTCATCAAGAAATTTATAGGGTATCAGACCGTAGTCCTCCAGGGTTTTGATAAAAATGATCTTGTTAATCAATAATACAATCAACTCATTCTTTGATAGCGAAACGTTCTCAATAAACCGTACCGATTTAAATTCATCGAACCATTTGGTCAGATCCTCGAAGAATGCTTTTTCCAGATCAGGCTTCACATGCTGATCTTCCAGGCGGCGAACATTGTCCCACAAACATTCATTTTCCAGGTATTGAGACAATAATTCTGTGAACGAGATGGTATAAAATGGTTGGTATACAACCAACGCTTCCCGGTTGAAAAGACAGGCGTTTCTTAAGTCGGTCAGGATCAGGTAGTCGTTGGATGTCAGGTATTTTTGAACCTGTTTTTGATGCTCATGATAATCAAGAGCAACAGACTTAATGCCGGACACTTTTCCTTGTTTCGTTTCGGTTCTTACAAACCCTGGTTTCAATTCAATGACCAGAGGATGCATCTTCCGCTCTTCTATAACAAAATCAGCAAAACCGATTTTGAGTTTTACTTCCGAATACCCTTCTGCTTTTAATATATCTTCCACGAGATGTCTCAATAGTTCGGCCGAGGCGGTTTCCGGCTTCGATGCATATAATAAACTAGTCAGGTAATGTCCAAAATGAAGATACTTGAATGATTCGATAATTTTGGGAAGTTTATCTACTGTCACTCTCTGTATCGAGTTGAGTTTATCCAGTTCTTCAATGATCTCTTCCGGCTTCATGGAGATGAAAATAATTTCAGTTTGCATCAAAAGTACGTATTAATATATGGGTTTAATAATAGAGTTATCCTAATTTATAAACAGGCATATATGAAACTCACAGCATCCCCTGATCCGAGAAACTGAAGAAACTGTCATCTGTTACAATAATATGGTCCAGAACAGATACTTCAAGAACTTTCCCGGCTGCCATAATTTTATTGGTAATACGGATGTCCGACTCACTCGGTTTGGTATTTCCAGACGGATGATTGTGCCCCAGAATGATAGCCGATGCATGATGGTCGAGAGCGATCT
>JACNKI010000078.1 GCA_014382125.1 Bacteroidota bacterium
TAAATAACCCGGGCATGGGATCATGTCGGTTGGGATACCAGCGAGGGAGAAACAGGATGTTCAAGGACTGATTTAACGGAGACATGGAACAAAATTACGAATTACGAATTATCCGGTATCTGGGATCCGGCAACCAATCATGTTGTAAAACAATTATCAACGATTTTTATTGCATTCTGAAGCCGCTCTTTCCCAAGCCCGGAAACCACCCGAAAGTTCCATCCGCGCTCTAGCATCTCATTGTTGTAAAGGCTGAACAGATGCTCCCGCATGTTTGGATGTTCCCGCTGTGGATCGTATTCCCAGGGTGTATCAATGTTACAAAGCAGATAGAGGTCGTAGGTTTGGGTAGCCAGACTCTCCAATATCCATGGGTCACAGCGTTTGAAGGCTACATCACTCCAGATCTTGGTCACCAGCAAGTCTGTGTCGCAGAATAGATATTTGTTGGCCTGTTGTTCGAGATCCCGCTCCCGGTTGAGCTGTCCGTGCGCAATGGTTAAAATATCACCTTCCTCATAAGGGCGCCCAAGGGTATCAATATAGTCGCGGGCAAACTCCGGCACCCAGACAGTCCCATAATGGTCTGCCAACTGCTTCGAAAGCTGTGACTTTCCTGTTGACTCAGGCCCGGTAATTGCTATTTTTCTGGTCATCCAGCCATTTTTTACCCCTAAATCCCCTGAAAGGGACTTACTCCCCTTCAGGGGGCCGGGGGGTATTGTCAAGCTTCCCTCTCCACTCAATGAATCCAAAAATAGCGATTATCGTGAATACCACAAACTGGAAAGCACTGAAATAGAGGTTCAACCAAATGAACATGCCAATTGATATGATATCTCCTGCAATCCAGAGAAGCCAGTGTTCGATCTTTTTCTGAGCCAATAACCACATAGCAATGATGTAGATGGAGGTAGTAAGAGCATCCCAGGATGGAATCTCACTATCGGTATAGCGATCCAGAAGAAATTGAAGGAGGAAAAAGAATGCGATGATCAGCGTTGTATAAAGTAGAATTCCCGGCAGCTTCAATCGGGAAATATAAATACGTTCGTTTTTTTCATTTTTCCGAAGCCAATTATACCAGCCATATACACTCATGACCGCATAAAATACGTTTATCCCGGCATAGGCATATAGTTTCGAATTGAAACAGATGTAAACGTAGATCAATACGTTAATAATTCCCAGGGGGTAAACCAGTATATTCTCTTTCTTCATGAACCAGACACTGGATAGTCCGCACAAAACAGCGAAGATCTCCAGGATACTGGTCGGGGCCCCCAGAATATGAATGGGATCGGTAAGCAAAGGAACAGGATTGAATGATTATCCCGCAAAGATATCGGATAAATTTCTGCAGAGGTTTACATTTTGAAAATAAAAGCAGGAAATGGTTAATAATCGGTTAATAAGTCTTATCTTTGACCGATACAATCTCCCGTTGTTCATTTGTTTTATGCTTTGGAGCAGGCACTTACCAATTTATTACAGGAAGGAGTCTCCAATTGTAATTGATATCTTATAAGCGAGTGAATAATACACGTTTACATTTCTTTCATGAATAGCAAAAAACCAATTCGATCCAAATCTGATATTGTGAATTTTTTTCACAATTCCTCTGTACCGACAAAAGAATTATTAATCGGGCTAGAGATGGAACGAAGCGCTGTTTTTGACAATGATTTAAGCCCCGTTCAATATTCGGGAACATCTGGATATTTAGCAATTTTAAACAAGTTGGTTGAGGAGGTCGGATGGGAAATTGTCGATCAGGATGAGAATGGAAATATTATAGCACTGAAAAGAGGGGGAAGTGAAATTCACATTGAAGATGACGGACGATTGGAGTTGATAAGTAAACCCCGAAAAGGACTTTTAAACCTCTGTCGTGAGTACCAAATGCATATTAGTGAAATTAGTGAAATCTCAAAAGAATTTGGGATTCGCTGGATTTCCATGGGATGGCAACCGTTCGCTAAAAACGAAGAAATCATTTATGCCTTCGCGCATAAAAATAGAATACATCACGACCATTTTCAAACGTATTTTCCGGATTTTCAAAAATACACGTATCAAGGATGGGAAAAGAAAAACAATGGTATTCATGTAAATTTTGGATATACTTCAGAAAAAGATGCCATAGACAAATTTCAAACTCTTTTAAAAATTTCTCCCATTTTAGTTTCGATGTTTGCCAATTCGCCACTTAATGTAAGCAAATTTTCTGGTTTCTTGATTAACCGTCCTCATACAACATTTATTTGTTGTCCTCATAGAACACAGATTCAAAAGATATTTTTTGAGCGGGATCTCAATTTTGAAAAATGGGTAGATTTTCTTATGGATTTACCCATCAGACGAATTACCAGAAAAGGAAAGGTGATTTTTATCCCTTTATCATTTCGTGACTTTTTAACAATTGGTTTTCAAAAGTATACTCCTCGTATTGAGGATTTTTATATTCATTTAAAATCGTTTTGGGGAGAAGTGCGCATCAAACAATATATTGAATATCGTGGATTTGATACTGTTCCTCCTCATCTTCTCTCTTCGATTCCAGCCATTATACGCGCTCTGACGCTAAACTCTGATGTAATGCAAGCATGTCGAAATCTCGTAAAAAATTGGACATTTACTGATCATTTGGAAATGCGGGGAGAAGTATATAAACACGCTCTGCAAGCAGACACTCCTGATAGAAAAAAAATACTCGATCTTGCCAAAGAACTTTTAGAAATTGCTTCTTTTTCATTAAAAGAGCGACATAGAGAGATGAAAGATCGCTTTGACGCCTCTCGTCTTCTTTGGCCCATCAAAGAATACATTTTTGTTCGCGAACAATCTCCTGCTGAATATTTAATGGAAATGTGGAACGGAGAATGGCATCGAAACCCACGAAAATTACTGGAATGGTCAGAGAAGTAAATGAATTCAAAGTAAGATGAGAAAAAATGTATCGATTATTGGTGGTGGAAGCAGTGCTCATACTATAATTCCTTTGTTGTCAAAAACTGGTTATTCAATTAGTCTACTAACAAGCAGGCCGGAACGTTGGAGAAAGAAAATACGGCTTGAGCATCAATCGGAAACAGGAGAAATAAAAGAAATTTTTGACGGAGATCTGAATATTGCTAGTAATGATCCGAAAACGATTCTGGCAAACGCTGATTTTATCATATTATGTATCCCCGTTTCACAATACAAAATAGCTCTTAATAGAATCGCTCCGTTTATTGATAAAGAAAAGAAAGTTTATTTAGGAACTATTTATGGACAGGGTGGTTTCAACTGGATAGTCAATGAAATAAAAGCAAAATATTCACTAAATAGGGCCGTGACATTTGCTTCAGGCTTACTCCCATGGATTTGTAGAACAAAGAAATACGGAGAAATAGGGATTACTTATGGGCCAAAAGCAAGAAATGTTGCAGCAGTATATCCTTTGGAGGAGTTTGATGTGCTAAAAGACACTTTTTTAAATGATATATGTTGCAAATGGTTTCATACAGGTGAATTTTATCAAGCAAAAAACTTTATTTCCTTAACACTATCAGTGGATAATCAGATCATTCATCCTTCAAGAATGTATGGTTTATATTTAAAAAATCCTGAGAGGTGGAATAAGAAAGAAGATGTCCCGTTTTTTTATAGAGATTTTGACGATATTTCAGCTGGGATATTAAAAAAAGTGGATAATGATTATTCAAAGATCAGAGAGAAAATTAAAAAAGATAATCCTGATGTAGATTATAAATATATGTTGGACTATCTTTCATTAGAGAGATTTTCTTATGATTCCTGTAATGAAAATATAAAAACATCATTTACGAGCTCAAAAACGCTTAGGTTAATTGAAACTCCTGTGGTTAAAAATAGAGATAACAAGTGGGAGCTAAATAAGAACCATAGATTTTTCACAGACGATATTTTCTATGGATTATGTATTGCTAAGTGGTTTTCAGAACAATTTTCTTTAAACGTTCCAATGATTGATGAGATCTTAGAGTGGGCTCAGAAAATCCTTGAAGTATCTTTAATTAAATCTATGAAATTAAATGTGGATTGCACGTTGAATGGTGTTGAGGTAGGAACTCCTGAAAAATATAAAATATCATTGAGTGATAGTTTAATGTAATTATAACCCGGATGATTGGGTTTGTTCACATACCATTGTTAATCAATACAATACTATTTTATTGAATGAAATTTAATAACCTCTTAATTACAATAATTGTAAAAGTGTAAATTTGCCCCCAATAGAAGATATAAGAATATGATTGAAGCAATTGAATTCCTTATCGATTTTATTCTCCACATCGATAAACACCTCCTGCAGATTGTTTCCGACTACAAGACCTGGACTTACCTGATCCTTTTTGCTATTATCTTTATGGAAACAGGTTTTGTTGTTACGCCGTTTCTCCCGGGAGACTCCCTGCTTTTTGCTGCCGGTACCATCGCTGCCATGGATGGGAATCCACTCAATATCGCTTTGATCATTCCCCTGCTGATTGCGGCTGCATTCCTTGGTGATAACACCAACTATTTTATTGGCAAGTTCCTGGGTCATAAAGTGTATGAAAAGAACTACAAACTGATCAAACGAAGCTACCTGGATAAAACCCATGAGTTTTATGATAAGCATGGCCGGATCACCATCATCATTGCCAGATTCATGCCAATCCTCCGTACGTTTGCTCCCTTTGTGGCAGGAGTTGGGACCATGCGATATGTCCGTTTTGTATCATTCAGTTTCATTGGAAATGTCATATGGATTTCTATTTTTTCCATTGCCGGGTACTTCTTCGGAAACATCCCTTTCGTTAAAGAAAACTTTACCATCGCCATTCTTGGGATCATCCTGATATCCATTCTCCCGATGATCATTGCTGGCATCAGAAAATTTCTTGAAAACCGGAAACGGAAACGTACTTCATGAGGCGTTCGATCCATAGAAGGATCATTCCTGGCTGCTATTCTCAATAAATTCATTTATGGAGGTTGGTTTACATTTTTACTTGGCAGTTTATTGTTTGTCGTCATGTTTGTTTGTTTTTATTTTACCTTTAACACAAAATCTAGTCCATGAAACAGATTCTTATACTATTTCTGGTGTTTTTCCTGCTCGGATGCAAGAAAAACAATCCAGAGCCTCCCACGGCTCCACGTGGCACACTAATCTCATATGAAAAAGTTGGAACATTAACTCCCGACCAGATCAATGAGTTGGATACGGAGCACGATATGCGCCCGCTGATGAAATATACAATTGATTACTACTCAATCACCTATACTTCGATCTACAAGGACAATCAGGTACTCTTGTCATTAACGAACAGTCCGATCCTTCTGTCGGGGCTGATAATTGTACCCAGGAGCAACGATTCTCTTTCGCTTCTGCAGTATCATCACGGCACCTTATTGCCTGAAGACGCCATCCCGCTTGGCATGCAAAATGCACCCTCCAATTTCAGGGGAAAAACTCCTACCAAGACCGATAGCTTTTTTGAGGTCAGAATGTTGTGCTGTGTTGCAGCATCCCACGGATACATCGTCAGTGCTCCCGATTATGCTGGATTGGGTGTTTCCGATCATGTAAACCATCCCTATACCATGCAGCATGAACTGGCGGAAAATTCGATCGATATGATCAAAGCTACCCGGCAATTTATCGAGCAACAGAACCTCTTTTGGAAAGACCGGTTATATCTTACCGGTTGGAGCGAAGGTGCCGGTGTGTGCCTGGGAACACACAAGGCGATCCAGGAGGAGTACTCCGGGCAGTTCAACCTTCAGGCGAGTGCTAACTATGCCGGACCATATGACTATGAAGAGTTTGTCGATGTCATTTTTGACAATCCAAATACCTCCTTTAAATTTCTACCCATATACAACTGGGCTTCCTATGCTATGAATACGAGCTTTCTTAACTCCCGGCCTTACGACCAGATCTGGCGCTACCCGGTAATGAATCCAATGGATGCCGTGTTAGTCCCTTCAACGAGACCCGTTGACATTTACCAGCCCTTTTTCCTGCAGATGGTCCAAACAGACAGCGATGCCGGGATGATGAATGGGATTCAAGCCAACTGTACCAATACCGGATGGGTTCCTGAAGAACCGGTATTCTTCTATGTTGGGGTCACAGATCAGATTATCCCTCATCAGATTACCGTGAATACATATCAGGAATTCAAGAGCCAGGGTGCAAGCGCCAAGCTTTATGAATATCCGGGGAATCATTTTACAGCTGTTTATGATTATTTCTTCCAGATGATGGAAGATGTCGACAGCCTCAATGCGTTAAACTAGTATAACAATCAGCAAAATGAAAAAGATAGCTATCATCATTCCGGTTTGTTTTCTGTTATCACTTACCGCTACAAATAATTCTGTCGCTCAGATTGAACCGGATTTCACTCTCTACCGGGAGGTCGCATTTTTTTACAATCCTTCACTTGTGAGCCCGGATAAAACCTCGTTCCTGCTCACCTCTGCCTTCTCCCTATCCAATGAAGGCATGTACCAGCGGCAACCACAAGTATATGCCTCATTCAGCAAGCGATTCAAGAAGCTAAAAGGAACTCTGAGCTTTAGTTATCTCTACGATCCCTATTCCTACTTCTCTCAAAACTGGATTGCTGCCGGGTATGCCCATTCATTCCGGATTAGCAAGCATCAATCATTCGTTCTGGGAGCACGGTTGTCACTTGTAGCAACCTTCCTGGAGCCGGATAAAGTGGTTGCCCTCGCTGCCAATCCGGAATTCTCAGGAGAGAAAATATTGGAGATCAGCCCGGACCTGGACCTTGGCGCCGGGTACACGTTTTTCAACGGAACTATTGGAGCCGGTATTAAACACCTGTTCAGCCCGACTGTAAACGCTGCCGGCATGACATTCGTGACTAACCAGACAGCTTTTTACATCCTGGGAGCCTATGATATTCAGATCAGTAGTGTAGTCCTTTCTCCATCCATGTTTGTAAAAAAAGAGATCAACTGGACCTATCACGGAACCATTGCAGTTGCCTATAAGAAATATTTCACACTGGGAGCAACCCTTGTTTATCCATCCATGCGGATCAAGGGTTTCATCGGAACAAAAGCAGTTAAAGGATTATCGATCTTTATCGCTTACGACGCTGGGATAACCGACCAGATTCATAATGGGGAGATATTCCTTGGCTATGGAAAATAGTGAGAAGGATTGTATAAATTGAGTCTTAAACCTTAGCTGGATTTCCGCTGAAACGCTTTTTTTGCGGCGGCAACAATATCTGGCGTATCCAGTCCGTATTTTTGTAATAGCTCTTCCGGTTTTCCACTCTCACCAAATTTATCATCTACGGCAACCATCTCCATCGGAACTGGATGATATCTGACCAGAGACTGTGCAATACTGTCGCCTAACCCCCCGTTGCGTTGATGCTCCTCAGCCGATACAGCACATCCGGTCTTTCTGACAGATGACAGAACAGCCTCTTCATCCAATGGCTTGATCGTATGTATGTTTACCACTTCAGCACGGATGCCCTGCTCTTCCAGGATGACACATGCCTCAAGCGCTTTCCAGACCAGGTGGCCTGTAGCAAAAATACTCACGTCGGAACCTTCCTGCAACGTCAGTGCTTTCCCGATGACAAAC
This sequence comes from Bacteroidota bacterium, assembly GCA_014382125.1. GTDB lineage: Bacteria > Bacteroidota > Bacteroidia > Bacteroidales > FEN-979 > QYOJ01. The sequence continues at coordinate 7,649 of JACNKI010000078.1, forward strand.
TCCTGGTTGTCAAGTGTGAAATTGGATACTTTGGGCCTGCCAAATCTCAGGTAGACCGGGCCAATATGCTTAGCAATTGCAAACGTGGCAGCCTTTGTCTGGTTAAAATCACAGGGATTTATCACTGTCATAAACGGAAGCATTTTCATCATACCGATGTCCTCCAGACTCTGATGTGTCGCACCATCCTCACCAAGTGTTAGACCGGCATGAGAAGCGCAAATCTTCACATTCTTTTGAGAGTAAGCTACCGATTGCCGGATCTGGTCAAACACCCGTGCTGTGGCGAAGTTGGCAAAGGTTCCGGCAAACGGGATCTTCCCTCCGATCGTCAGACCTGCGGCAAGGCCGATCATATTGGCTTCAGCAATGCCGACTTCTATAAACCTGTCAGGGAACTCCTTTGCAAATGCATTCATCTTCAGCGATCCGGTCAGGTCGGCACAAAGTGCTACAATATTCTCATTCGTCCTGCCAAGCTCCAATAAAGCTTCCCCAAAACCAGAACGAGTATCTTTTGAACCCAGGTTGGTAAATTTCATCATCGTATAATGGTTATAAGGTCAATAAGGTCAATAAAGTCATTAAGGTCATTAAGGTCATTAAGGTCATTAAAGCCATTAAGGAAAACAATCTTACATCTTACATCTTACATTTCACTTTTCACTACCTCACTACCTCACAACACCACCTCAACCCGCTCTCCCGATTCAATCCTGAATTGCTTCTGCCCGGAGTCACTCAACCGGGTAGAAGTTTTTGATCTGTATACTACATAGTAGTTTCCCGGCTGCAAATCGAACACTTCCGGAATCGTGTCCCCACGCAGATTACAAATCCAAAGCATCTCTCCACTCTGATCCATATAGAGACAACCAACTACTTCTTCACCGGTTTCGATCAGGACTTTCCCTGGTATGGGAATCTCCAGCAGGGTCGTCTGATCCGGACCGATCTTCACATCCCAGTAATTCATCCTGGGAGTAGTCAGGACAGTAACATCATAGCTTCCTGCGATATATCGTTCCCTTTTATTGCTTTGCTGCACATGAATGGCTTGTCCCACACCCCCTTGCCTTATGATACAAGGGTATATTTGATCGATTTCAGTTCTGAAAATAAGGTATCCCTGGGGAGCGTGAATAGTTATCGGTGTATGCTTTCCTGGTTCAATCCATACTGAGTCTTTATGAACCGGAGGAATGGTTTGAACCACCACATCATAGGTAATCAACGGGTCGATAAAGAGTGTGTCGGGCAATCCTTTTTCATTCAATGTATGGATGAAACTGTACCGGGCGTTGCCCGTTGTCCGGTCATAAAAAATCACATGGACATCGCTTTCCACAGGCATTTCACGTTGATTCAGGATATTGATCTGTGATGAAGTGGGGCTGAGCGAAGTAGCTACAATGTCATCCAGAACACGCTTAAACTCAGGCTCTACACTGGCATTGTAGTAGTTTCCCATACAGTCGAAATAACCCTGCAACTGATCACCGATCCCGACAATAAAGGGGCGCAGGAATATCCCTCTACTCTGTAGCTCCAGTGAGACTTGGCAGGGGTCGCCTTCACAGGCTTCCAGACCATCGGTAATCAGGATCACAATATTCCTGCACGTTTCACACTGGGTAAAATCAGTTACCGTTTGCTCCAGGGAGAACGCAACGGGGGTTGTTCCGCTTGGGCTCAGTTTTTCCAAGACAGAAGTGATGATAGAAGTATTATCAGCTCCGAATGGAACCATCAGGTACGAATCCTCACAATCGGGACCCGGTGTACGTTTGGGACCATAAACCCGCAATCCGATCTCCAGGTTTTCCTCACCCTGCAAGCTGTCAAGGATCGTACTCAGTACATTGACAGCGATATTATACTTTGAATCACTCTGCCAGTGCTCAGCCATGCTCTCCGAAGCATCAAAAACGATCAGAATTCGGCTTAGCGGCTCTTCTTCGTCAGGATTCATAATCGGCTGACAAATCAGCGTAAGGCTAAAAAACATTGATATCACAAAACCGATAAATCTAGTAATCATACAACCTCACATTTGTAGTCTGGCCCGATTTAATCTCAAAGCCCTTTTCAATTGTATAGAACGTCCTGTTCGCATATTTCGATCTGAATACCACACGATAGTATCCAGGCTGAAGATACAGTGTCTCCTGGTGCTGGGGTGTATCTTTCAGGTTATAAAGCCAGATCAACTCACTCCGGTTGTCCAGGTAAACGCTCCCGTATCCTTTCGTAGTGGTTTGAATCACTGCAATTCCGGGTAGCGGGATCTCCACTGTAGTCGTATGGTTCTGCCTTATCTCAATGTCACCGGATGAGATTCGTGGCAGACACAGAATTTCAGCTTCATACGTCCCGGTCAGGTATTTCTCCAATTGATCAAACTCCTGGACATTAATCGTCTCATGTTCTCCCTTCTTTCGTATGATACAGGGAAGGTCCTTCAATATTGTTCGTCCCTTGGCCCGAAATGCCAGAAAGCCCTGAGGAGCATCAATCCCAATTGTGTTGTGGATGCCTGAGGTCAACTTGATGCTATCCATACGTACAGGAGGTATGGTATGAACCACGATATCGTATGTTACTAACGGATCAATTTCCAGTGTGTCAGGAACCCCTTTGCTGTTCATTGAGTGAATCAGGTTGTGTTTGATCTTTTCCGAAACGTGATCATAAAATGTCATGTTAACATTGGTCTCTGTCGGGTTTTCGTAGATATCAAGCAGGTTCACCTGAACAGTAGTGGGATTGAGAGCCCGGGAGATAATCACTTTTAGCGCTTGCCGGAATTCATTCTCATCCTTGGCATCAAAATAGGTGCCGACACATTCAAACTGCTCTTTAAAACTTCTTCCTATGCCAATAATAAATGGTTTCAGAATGATGCCCTGACGCTGAAGCTCGACTGAAACCAGGCATGGATCTCCGTCACACTCTTCAATACCATCTGTAATCAGGATGATGATGTTGCGGCAGTTATCACAAGGCGGGAAATCCTTTGCAGCCTCAGACAGTGAGTGTGCGATCGGGGTGATCCCTTTTGGAGAGACCGATCTCAATACCTGCTTTATCTGTGCGACATTGTCTTGTCTGAAAGGAACCTTCAACTCGGTGTCGTTGCAATCACCAGGTGGATAGTACCGTTGATGTCCATAAAGCCGAAGAGCGAGTTCCAGGTTAGGTGTTCCACGTAAGCTATCAAGGATAGTGGAGAAGAGTCGCGTCGCAATATTGAACTTGGTGTCACTTTCCCATCTCCCGATCATACTTTGTGATGCATCAAAAACAAAGAGGATGCGGTTTACCGGCTTCGGTAACTCTTCCTCATTAACTCCTTGTGACTGCGCGGCCCCGATAATTAACAGCGAAAAGATGATTACATATATGACAGACCTGTTCATTCGTAAATCGTAATTTCTAATAGTCTCCCAGCGTTTCCTCTAGCTGTGTCAATGCCTCCTCTGCTTGTTCATCATTGGGTGGCACACCATGCCACTCATGTTTATCGAGCATGAAATCAACGCCATAACCCATGTGGGAATGCATGATAATTATAACGGGTTTCCCTTGATTTAATTGTTGTTTTGCAAGGGTTAACTGATCTACCACATCAGTCATTTCGTTGCCTTGCATCTCCATCACTTGCCAGCTAAAAGATTCCAGCTTTCCTCGCAGATCACCCAATGGAATTACCTCTTCTATGGGTCCGTCAATCTGCTTGCCATTATAATCGATCACGGCAATGATGTTATTTACACGCTTCCCTGCTCCGAACATCAAGGCCTCCCAGTTCTGACCCTCCTGAAGTTCTCCATCACCAAGAAGACAAAATACAGTATGTGGATCCCCATTCAGTTTCTTGGCCAACGCCGCTCCCAGTGCAACGGATAAACCCTGGCCCAGGGAACCTGATGCAACCCGAATGCCCGGCGTGCTTTCCAACGTTGATGGATGCCCCTGCAGCCGTGTATCCAGTTTCCGAAATGTGGCCAGCTCAGAAACGTCGAAGAAACCGTACCGGGCAAGTACACTGTACCAGAGTGTAGAGAGGTGTCCGTTGGAAAGAAAGAAAAGATCTTCGCCCTCTCCATCTGGGGTGAAATTTTCGGGGTCGGGTTTCATGATTGCAAAATAGAGCGCAACCAGAAAATCGGTGGCTCCTAGTGCTCCACCCGGATGACCAGATGAAGCTCCATGGACCATCCGAACGATATCACGCCTGACCTGGGATGCAATTTTTGTTAGTTCAGTTGTCGATAGCATTGATAATGATGTGTTTAAGTTGAGTATTGCTGTCGTGTCAAATATAGCTCTTTTCAACGATGGAAAAGAGCGGGTGTTAATAAAATTGGATAAGATTTAAAATCCTATTTTTGCAACGCTGCATTTCAACTTTTTCTACACATGAAATTAGTTACTCTGGTTGCAATTCTCCTGCTGGGTTTTCAATATAACAACCGTTCTTCCGGAGCAGAAAACGATTTCAGCACCTTTGAACTTCAGAAAGAGAGATGGGTTGAATCTGTCTATAACGCCCTGACAATCAACGAACGAATAGCACAACTATTCATCATCCGGGCTTACTCGAACAGGAACCAGCGGTACAACGACCGTATGACAGATCTAATCCGCAGATACAATGTGGGAGGAGTTTGCTTTTTTCAGGGAACTCCTTTTTCGCAAGTCGAATTGACCAACCGCTGGCAACAAGCTGCGAAAATACCATTGATTGTTGCTATTGATGCAGAATGGGGATTGGGAATGCGCCTCAATGGTGCCTATAATTTCCCCTTCCTGATGACGCTGGGAGCCTCCGGAGATAACATGCTTGTGTATGAGATGGCATCTGCTATTGCCCGTGACTGCAAGCGAATGGGTATCCATATGAACCTGGCTCCTGTCGTGGATGTGAACAACAATCCCAACAATCCGGTGATCAACTTTCGTTCTTTTGGAGAAAATCCCTACAATGTAGCCCGGAAAGGAGTCATGTATGTCAACGGCCTGCAGGATCATGGGATTGTAGCTACCGCAAAACACTTTCCTGGCCATGGTGATACTGATTCCGATTCACACCACACACTCCCCCTGGTGAACCATTCGAAATACAGGATGGAAGCAATCGAGCTGATTCCGTTTCAGGAGGTAATCAATAATGGAGTAAAAGGGATTATGATCGCACACCTCTACGTCCCCTCCTACGATAATACCCCAAACCTACCCACAACGCTCTCACCTAGAATCGTCAACGAACTGTTAAAAAACGACATGAGATTTCAGGGATTCGTGATCACCGATGCCCTCGATATGAGTGGAGTTACCAGATACTATTCCCCGGGTGAAATTGAAGTCAAAGCACTGCTTGCCGGAAATGATATCCTGCTTCTCCCGCAGGATGTCTCAAAAGCCATCGTTGCTATCCGTCGGGCCGTTAAAAGATCGATTATTCCCAAAGAACTTATCGAACGAAAATGCAAGGAGATCCTAAGACTTAAATTTGACCTGGGGCTCGATCTGGTTACACCGATCGATCAGAACAATCTCTCCAGGGAACTTAATCCCATTAGTTCAAACGTGATTACCAACAAGATCTATAAATCAGCTGTCACCCTTGTAAAGAACGATAACAACCTGATCCCGCTAACGCAGTTGCAACACCTGAAGATCGCATCCGTCTCAATTGGTGCAACCACCAAAACCCCTTTCCAGAAGAGGTTGGATTGGTATGCTCCTGTGACCTATTTCCAGGTATCCAAGCAGGCAACTTCGAGTCAACTGCTTCAACTCAGGAAGAAGTTAAAAGCATACGATCTGGTGATCCTGGGTATTCACAATAATAACCTCTACCCGGCAAACAGCTTCGGGATCCCTGTCAACGTGTTTAACTTTATCAACAAACTCAGCCAGAACCGGCTGACCATTCTTGCCATTTTTGGAAATCCATATATCCTTAATTCACTGAAAAGTACTTCCAGTCCTGGAGCAATCCTGGTTACTTACCAGGATCAACCTGAAGCTGAAGAGATAGCTGCAGAAGTGATAGTTGGCGGAATAGGATCGCGGGGACATCTGCCTGTCACAACCACCTCTTTCCCGGCAGGGACAGGCATTGAAACGGATAAAATCCGGCTGGAATTTGTGATCCCGGAAGAGATTGGTGTCTCTTCAAAAGAGCTGGAATCGATCGACAGCCTTGCTATTGAAGGGATAACCTCCGAAGCCTATCCGGGATGCCAGGTCCTGTTTGCCAAAGAGGGAAAGGTCTTTTACAACAAAGCGTTTGGTCATCCCCGGTATAATGATCCAACGCTTGTCAGGCCATCAGACATCTACGATATTGCATCCCTGACCAAAGTAGCTGCTACTACCCTGGCTGTCATGAAACTTTATGAACAGGGTGCTATCCATCCCGATTATCCACTTTCCCATTACCTTCCGGAACTCAGAGCTACAAATAAAGAACGGATAACTATCCGGGAAATCATGGCACACCAGGCTGGCCTTGAGCCCTGGATCCCCTTCTTTGAAATGACGTTGAAAGACAGTCTCTATCCCGATCCGGAGATCTACAGTCCGGTAAAATCTTCGCGTTTCCCCATTCGGGTATCCAACAGTCTTTATATCAAACAAACTTACTACGACAGCATTTTTCATTGGATCATCCAATCGGAACTCAGACCGGATAAGGAATACAAATACAGCGACCTCGGTTTTTACCTGTTGATGAAGCTGGTGGAACGAACCACAAACCTCTCCTTCCAGATATACCTGGAGGAAAACTTTTATCGACCCCTTGGCCTGACGACTCTTGGATTTCACCCGCACAAGAATCTTCCGCTCAGCCGGATTATGCCTACAGAGTATGATACGCTCTTCCGGCAACAGGTTATCCATGGCGATGTGCATGATCCAGGAGCGGCAATGCTCGGAGGTGTTTCAGGTCATGCAGGTCTCTTCAGTGACGCTTTCGACCTGGCGGTGATCTTCCAGATGCTTCTCAATGACGGACAATACGGAGGGAAACAATATCTCCTGCCTTCCACCATCCAGGAATTCACCCGGATTCAATTTCCGGAAGATGAGAATCGCCGGGGAATGGCTTTCGACAAGCCTCTGCTGGAATACGAACCCGGTGGCCCGAATTGCGAAGCGGCATCGCCCGTTAGTTTTGGCCACTCAGGGTTCACCGGGGTATATGTATGGGCCGACCCTGATAATGAGCTGATTTACGTGTTCCTCTCAAACAGAGTCTTTCCTGATGCGATGAACTTGAAAATCTCAGAGATGAATATCCGTACCAAGATTCACCAGCAGATGTATGAAATCCTGAAAAAGTAGTCGTGAATTGTTTATTTTTGCATGCAACAAAAATAATTAATACCTCCAGACGATGAACAAGCGACTCAAATCTTTCCTTTTATGGGCATTGGCATTCCTCCTTACCCTCGCAGCTGCCTATTATCAACGCACAACCGGGCCATCCTACGAGATCCGTGGGAAAGTGGTGATAGACGGCCAGACCCATAAATACAAATTGATCCGGACCTATGATGGAAGCGACAACGCTCCCATTGAGATAACAATTCCTGATGAGACTGTCATAGGGGAGTTGAAGCTTCGGAGATATAAGAGTTTCGATGAATGGAGCACTACTTCCATGGAACGCCAGGGAGATAAGCTGATCGGCTCCATCCCCCACCAGGATATGGCCGGAAAGGTGATGTATCATGTTACCCTCCAGAAAAATGGAAATTCGTTTCTGCTGAATGAGGAGCCCGCTATCATCCGGTTTAAGGGATTTGTTCCAAGAGGAACTCTCTGGTTCCATATCATCACCATCTTTCTTGCTATGCTGTTTAGCACACGTACCGCCTTGGAAGTGCTTTTCAAAGGCCGTTACACCTACCTTTATACCTGGCTTACGGTGATCTTCCTGACGATTGGTGGAATGATATTAGGCCCAGTTGTTCAGAAATATGCATTTGATGCCTACTGGACAGGCTGGCCTTTCGGAAACGATCTCACCGATAATAAATCGCTTCTGGCATTTATCTTCTGGCTTGTCGCATTGGGTTATCAGATTTGGAACAAAGAGAAAAAGGTGATGGCTGTTGTAGCTGCTGTAGTATTGTTAGCTGTTTACATGATTCCACATAGTGTACTGGGTTCTGAGATCGATTATACGAAAGAGGAGCAACAAACTGAGATTCAGGAATAATCTGCAGAAACAGAAAGATCTGTTATGGAAATTACAATCAGTATCATAGCCGTTACCGTCATTATCTCTATCCTGGGATTCAATAACCAGAACTTGTTCAATAAATGCAAGTTCAATCCCTATGACGTAAAACATAGCGGGCAGTGGTACAGGTTCTTCACATATGGCTTCTTGCATGTAGGATGGTTTCACCTGATCATCAATATGTTTGTACTTTTCTCTTTCGGACGGATGGTGGAGAAAGCTTACAGTTACTACTTCGGAAGTAAATATATCCTATATTTCCTCCTGCTCTATATAGGATCTCTTCTCCTCTCTGTAATTCCTACATTAGGGAAACACAAGAACGACGTTTTTTACAGCTCGGTAGGAGCTTCAGGGGCAGTATCAGCGATCGTTTTTGCCAGCATTATAATAGCTCCGCTGCAGAAGATATACCTTTTCTTCATCCCCATCGGAATTCCGGCGGTGATCTTTGGGTTGATCTATATCGCATATGAATACTGGATGAGCCGCCGGGCCAAAGACAACATTGGCCATGATGCACATCTATGGGGGGCAATCGTTGGAATAATCTTTACCATCGCAATGAAACCAAAGATATTCCTCTTCTTCCTGCAACAGTTAGGATTTCAGATCAACATATAAACAGATGCCGGATGCCGGATACTGGATTTTTTCCCTTTTAGAAGGATTTACCCTTTCTAAAAAGTTATCAACAATATCTAAAATATTCCTAATATTTCTTACATTTGACAAATTCTGTCAAGTCAATTTTTGGTCAATTGGGCAATTTCGGTCAACGAATAAGGGAACTCAGGGAAAACAAGGGGATTCTATTACGGCAGATGGCTGCTTCCCTTGAAATTGATACTGCGATCATGAGTAAATTCGAACGGGGAGAACGAAAACCTAACCGTGAACAGGTTAAACGGATTGCCAGGTTCCTGAAAACAGATAAAAATGAACTTCTGACATTATGGCTTGCAGATAAAGTACAGTACATCATCAGCGAGGAAATGTCACTCGCCGAAGAAGCTTTGGAAATCGTTAAAAGAAATATAAAGGATGAAACCCGGACTCATACTGATTGACAATTCATCTGAACATTATTTTTTGGGCACTGTTCTTAAGGAATTGATCATCGCTCATTCGTTTTCCCAGGTTTCTGTTGCAACAGGATACTGGGACTTACCCGGAATGGTTGGGATATATGATGAATTAAAGTCGTTCCTTGAACGGGAAAATACATTATTCCGGCTTTTGCTGGGAGAAGAACCTTACGTCCGTGCGTATCAGGTTAAAAATCCTCAAAGACAGGATCCCGAATTTCCTGAGAAATATCTGAAAAAGGATCTGGAAGAGCTTGAGCTGAAGGATGAATATCAGCAAGTTGTGGGTTTGCTTTTATCTTACACAAAGCAGAATGGTAAGCTTCAGATCAAAGTTTACCGGAAAAATTTTCTGCATGCGAAATGCTGCATCTTTGGGAGTACTGATGATAACGCTATCGGAATATTGGGCAGCTCCAATTTTACCTATCAGGGAATGTTCGGCAACCTGGAATTAAACCAGCTTGAAGCCAATAATGCAACGGTAAATTACATCCGCCAGAATCTTGATCAACAACCAACTCACCGCTCATGGTTTGAAGATTTATGGAATGAGAGCGAAGAATGGTCGGGTATCTTCAAAGAAGAAATACTTGATATCAGCAAACACGGGAGCCTATGTTTCAGTCCATATGAAATGTACGTTCATGCATTGTACAGAATCTATGGGCAGGATCTTCTGGATGAAAAAGAGAACAGGGTCGAACCCGATGATCCTTCATCCGGTAAACCTCAGCTTCTGAAGTTCCAGATTCAGAATGCAAACTCGATAATAAAGAAATTTGAACGGCAGGGTGTTGCCATGCTTTCAGATTCCGTAGGGCTGGGTAAAACATATACTGCCATTAAAGTTATCGAATATTACAGGAATGTTAAAAATCAGCGGGTTGTGGTGATAGCGCCGGCAGGCCTGAAAGCCCAATGGGAAAAGGCTTTCGACGAATTCAAAGTTGTTCAGATTCCTGAAATCTACAGCCTTCAGGATATTTCAAGGGTTGAAGATGTCCGGGAAAATTTAAAATCAATCCCTGTAGGGCTTTTTGTTTTTGATGAAAGTCATAACCTCCGAAGCTCGGGCGGACAACGCTTTGATGTGTTCATCAAATGGAGACAGGCCAATGAGAATGCTAACACATTGCTTGTCACTGCTACCCCGATAAACAACCAGCTTTCGGATTTAACGAACCAGATCATGCTTGGTTCGGGAGGAGAAATTCACAAGCTTGGCAGATTTTATGACCGAGGTCGTCAGAAATTTTATACCATTCAGGAACGGTTACAAACGTTACAGGTTGAAATTAAACGGCAACTGCGTGAAAACAGAATGGTGAACTATCAGCAGATCAAAGAACAGCTTACTCCGCTCCTGAATCGTTTTATTATCAGGAGATCCCGGCAGGGAATCGAAAATGAATATCCGGAAGGTTTTAAGATCAATGGGAAATTACAGAAATTCCCACAATCGTATCCATATAATCTTGAATACGAACTTCCTAACCAATATAAAACGCAACTGCTCACCTTTGCATCTAAATTCGATCTGATGCTTCAGGCATATAATTACACCGATGATAGTCTTTCAGATCTCGAATACCTGGCTCATCCTCTTGATCTTTTTGAACATTTTGAACAACGGGAAAAACCTGTTCAAACTTCACTGGAAGTATTATATTCCGGGCTATTGACCTTTGGATTCCCTTGTTACAGGTATCATATTTACCGTCATGCTTATTACAAAAGGAAACGGGGTGAACTGAAGCTTAATGATGATGAAAACAGGGAGCTATCGCGTCAGATCGGTATTTATGGCATCTTCAGAACTATTTTCCTGAAACGATTGGAATCATCATTATTTTCCATACAGGTATCAATCCTGAATTATGATAAGAAGTTGAAAGATTTCAAAGAGAAACTCGAAAAATATAACAAGATCATTTCCGTAAAGAATCTGGAAAAGCTTAATAAGACAATTGATGCATATAATGAGCAACGTGCCGAGGAAGATGAATTGGATTTTGATATTTCAACCTTTGAGGAAGAGGATGGAGAGCCTCTGTCAATTGATGCGGATGAGGGTATATTCAATATAAAACAACTAAAAGCGGATATTGAAAAAGACCTCAGGATCATTTCCGTTTTGAAAGAACAACTTGCTTTGCTGATCAAAAAGGATAATAAAATCAAGGTTCTTGCCGATAAACTCGACGAAAATGAGGAGTCCAAAGTATTGGTATTTACCTACTTTACGGATACTTTAAAATATCTTCAGCTAAACCTCCCGGGTTTGCTCAGAAATAAGAAGAATATTGAATTTGCTCTGGGAACAAAGGGTGAAATTGAAAACATTGCACGAAGATTTGCCCCTGTTTCCAAGAAATACCAGATAAAACAAGATGAACAGGAAATCGATCACCTTATTGCTACCGATAAGCTTTCGGAAGGTCAGAACCTGCAGGATTGCGGCATCATCATTAATTATGACCTTCATTGGAATCCGGTAAGGATGATCCAGCGGAACGGACGAATCAACAGGATAGGAACTCCGTTTGATGAAATCTATATTTACAACTTCCGGCCGACGGAGCAACTGGAAAATTATCTGAGACTGGTACGGAAATTGGAAGAGAAAATTAATCTCATCCGGTACACGGTTGGTTCAGACCAATCGATACTCGATGAAGAGCCCATTCCCCAAGACTTTACTGAGAATCTTTACAGCAGGAATGAAAAGAAAAGACTTGAAGCATTCCGTAAGATATTTGAATCGTCCGAATTTATTGCGGCTGAGGATCTATTTATGGATGACCTCAGAGAATTTGACCGTTCCGATAAATACAATGAAACCTATAAAAATTTTGTCAAAAACCTGCCAAAAGGAAAATGGGGATCTGTTCAGATGCGGAATGAGGACGATGACTTCCTACACCTGGCACATATGGTGGATGAAAAAAATGAAGCAGGCTATTTTGTAGCTTTTGATAAGAACCAGACAGGCGA
>JACNKI010000150.1 GCA_014382125.1 Bacteroidota bacterium
CCAAGGTAAAAGTTGCCCAACTGCTTACGTTGAAAGAGACAGCTCAATTCTCCGGGGAAATTGTTACTAACAAGCTGGCTATTGAACCGGGCGCATCGTTTTCAGGCTCCTGCCAGATGGAAGGTATTGCAAGAGATAATAAGCCAATCGAGACCATTGAAAATATCCGACCCGAAGAAAAGCCTTAACAACTATGCACGTTATTCCAGCATTGCCGTCCAGATGCTTGTAATCATCCTGCTGGGGGTCTTTGGTGGTTATCAACTGGATCGTTGGCTTAACTCCCAACCGGTTCTGATTGTTATCCTTTCAGTTTTATCCGTATTTTTGGCAATCTATATTGTCACCAAAGATCTCCTCAAGAAAAAGAGATAAATCATGAAAACACCCTATATTGCATTTCTCAAAAATTTGTTGATCTTTTCGTTGGTTATTGTAGTCATCTGCATCGGATTGAGCTATCTTCTTCCGGAATCCTATTTTAGCCCCGTTCTCCCATTTCTTTTTCCTTTTTATATTGCAACAACACTAATCTCCTATCATTTTATGCTAAAATCCCTTCACCGGAGATTCAGCAAGTTTGTCAACAGGTTCATGGCCGCCACCGCAATAAAACTGCTTTGGTACCTCATGGTAATGGTCCTCTACATTCTCTTTTTCACTTTTGATGCGATTCCCTTCGCTATCAACTTCTTTATCTTCTATCTGTGCTATACCGTATTTGAAACAGTATCTCTTGTCAGGTATTCAAAATCCTATGTAAATAAATCCCCGCCAAATCAAACATAGATGGCTGCTCTGCGGAGAAACATATTGATCCTATCGGCGTTCATCTATGGTGTGTTTCAGATCGGGACTATTTCTGCTCAAAACGATTCTGATTACTTCCTTCCTGAAACTGACACTTCATATATCGTGAATTACAAGCATCTTCTGACAACGCGGTTTTATCTGCTCGCTCAAAACACACGACTTACCGTGTTCCCTATTCGGGATGCATCCATGTCATATCAACCGAATGAAACAGGTCGGTTTGGTGTGGCAGGATTCTACAGGTGGTTTGGCCTTGGGCTTTCACTGGGTAACAGGGTGTTCCGAAAAGATCCGGATACCTATGGATCCACCACAGTATGGGATTTTCGTGTCAATGCATACGGGAAGTTTGCTGCTATTGAAGGGTATTTGCAATATTACAAAGGATTTTATATGAATTACAGATCCAATGACCTAAAGGATACTTATCGAATTCCCGGGATGGAGTTAATCTCATTCGGCGTTGATGCAACTTATATTTATAACTATTCGAGATTTTCGATCCGGGCCTCATTTACACAAAACGAACGACAGAAGAAGAGTGCAGGCAGTTTGGTCGTAAAACCGGTTTTCAGGTATTATTATGTCAAAAGTGACACTGGGATCATTCCAGGTCCGGTATTGGATATTTACAGTCACAGCGGGGAGAATATTCTATCCGGCAATTTTTACACCCTTGGGCTTGGACCTGGATATACCTACACACTTGTATTTCTGAAAAATTTTTACATCACCGCTGCTGCTATGATGGAAGTGAATTGGAGTTATTACAACTACAACACCACCGATAGTACATATATGGTCAACGGTTTTTCATTCCCGGGCAGCATTCGGGTTGCTCTTGGATTTAATTCCGATAAATGGTTTATCGGGGCAAGTTATCTCTCAACACTTTTTTACCTTCAACCCGGTCATCGTGTACAAAATGATTTCCACTACCACCTGACACAGATCCGTTTCTGGGTAGGAACCCGTTTCAATGCCTTCAAAAGGTGGAACAAAAAAAAGTAGTAATTTTGCTTTCAAGCGTATTACTGGCGGAATAGACCGAAAATTATCCAGTAGAATATTTTGCGTATAACGTAGAAAAATCAGAAACCTTGGAAGAAAAACTGACATACGAGAAGACGGAAGACTTTGATCAGGACCGGATTGAGAAGCTGAGTTATCACTATAAAGAGATCCTAGAACTCATTGGGGAAAATCCTGACCGTGAAGGACTATTGCAAACACCAGGACGGATTGCCAAATCGATATTGTTTATGATCCAGGGTTACAACCTCGATCCCGAAGAGATCCTCTCTTCCGCCAGATTCAGGGAAGACTACAGGGAGATGGTGATTGTCAAAGATATTGAGATCTACTCCCTTTGCGAACATCATATGATTCCTTTCATCGGGAAAGCTCATGTCGCGTACATCCCTGATAAATATATTACCGGACTCAGCAAGATTGCCCGCGTGGTCGAGATCTATGCCCGCAGATTACAGGTACAGGAACGCCTTACCACACAGATCAAAGAGGCTATCAACAAGACATTACAACCGCTTGGAGTGGCTGTCGTGATCGAGGCACAACATTTGTGTATGGCTATGCGCGGTATTCAGAAACAAAACTCTGTTACTACGACATCCGATTTTGTCGGTGCTTTTGAACGAGACAAAACAAGGCAGGAGTTCTTGCATCTGATCAGCACTAAGCTACATTAGGAGAGGGACGAGGGATGAGGGAAGAATTTATACCGGAAGGAGATTAACTTATGTTTGAGAAAAATAATCATGGACATATAGCCACAGGGGATAATGCCCAGGTCCCAGCAACCAGTGCGATAACCAAAACGTTTATGGCCAATGTTTTTCTTTGGATGACATTTGCCATGGTCATTACAGCTATTACCGCTTACTGGTTTGCTTCAGATCAGGCTTTGATCGGTTCACTTTTTAATTTCGAAACCGGACAGATGTCAGGGCTTGGCTGGTTTGTCATGCTCACCCCGTTGGGATTTGTGTTACTGATGTCTTTCGGGTATCAAAAACTCTCTCCTGCCATCATGACACTTTTATTTCTGGCTTTCTCCGTGCTGATAGGCATGAGCCTGAGTTTTATTTTGATTGTCTATACAGCTGCGTCGGTTTACAAGACCTTTGCAATCACTGCCGGCATGTTCGGGATCATGGCTGTCACGGGGTATACAACCAAAACGGATCTGACCAGGTTCGGTTCGATCATGTTTATGGGACTGATCGGGATCATCATCGCGTTGGTAGCCAACTTCTTCCTGCGATCCAGCACACTGGAATACATTATCAGTGTGATCGGGGTACTGGTCTTTACCGGATTAACAGCCTACGATGTGCAGAAACTGAAGCGGATCGGAAGCCAGCAAATGGATGCCGCAAACAAACGAAAGCTTGCTATCATGGGAGCGCTTACCCTCTACCTGGACTTTATTAACCTCTTTCTTTTTCTGCTAAGGTTGCTCGGGGCCAGACGGTAATTACAATTCGATTTACGATTTACGATTAACAAATTAAATTTCCCTTAATGACTCTAATGACCTTAATAACCCTATTATGAAAGCATATGTTTTTCCCGGACAGGGAGCTCAATTTGTTGGTATGGGGAAGGATCTTTATGAGAATTCCGCAGAAGCCAAGGATATGTTTGAGAAAGCCAATGAGATCCTTGGATTCCGGATCACTGACCTGATGTTTGCCGGCACCGATGAAGACCTTCGTCAGACAAACGTGACTCAGCCGGCGATCTTTTTGCATTCGGTCATTCTGGCCAATTCGCTGGGCGATGACTTCAAACCTGATATGGTGGCAGGACATTCACTGGGTGAATTCTCCGCTCTGGTCGCCAATAAAGCCCTCTCGTTTGAAGACGGGCTGAAACTTGTTTCTGCCAGGGCTCAGGCTATGCAAAAAGCTTGTGAGAAAGAGTCGTCTACGATGGCTGCGATCATTGGCATTGACGATGAAAAAGTAAAAGAGATCTGTGCTTCGATTAATGAGATCGTTGTTCCGGCGAATTTCAACTGTCCCGGTCAGCTGGTGATTTCCGGCAGCCTGAAAGGGATCGATATCGCTTGCGAACAGATCAAAGCTGCCGGTGCCAGAAGAGCGCTGCCACTGAAAGTCGGAGGCGCTTTTCACTCTCCCTTTATGGAGCCGGCCCGAGTAGAGTTATCTCTGGCTATTCATAACACCTGGTTTAATCCTCCGATCTGCCCTGTTTATCAGAACGCCACAGCTAAGCGTATAGAGGATCCTCAGGTGATCAAGGAGAACCTGATCGCCCAATTGACTACTCCGGTATTATGGACTCAGCTCGTTCAGCAGATGATTGCTGATGGTGCCGATAATTTTATCGAAGTTGGCCCGGGAAACGTGTTACAAGGGTTGATTGCAAAGATCGGGAGGGGGAATGATGTGAATGTGGGAAAAACAACATACAGCCCATAAATCAACAGAGAAAATATCTGTTTGGAGCAGCTGGACATTCAGCCAATTCGTCTCCTGCATGATACTTTCAATCAAGTTCATCGTACTTCTTTAACCATAGAAAAAGGGTGAAGATATTATCTTTTCAGGTACTGCTCCTCGTAATACTTCTGATAGTCGCCGGAAGTGACATTCTTCATCCACTTCTCGTTAGCCAGGTACCAGTCGATAGTTTTTTCCATTCCCTCTTCAAATTGCAGGGAGGGTTTCCAACCCAGCTCTTCCTGGATTTTGGATGAATCAATGGCATATCGTAGATCATGACCGGCCCTGTCTTTCACAAAAGTGATCAGCTTCTCTGATGTGCCTGGTTCACGATCCAGCTTTTTATCCATGATCTTACACAACAGACGAATCAGGTCAATGTTCTTCCACTCATTTTGTCCCCCGATGTTGTATGTCTCTCCATTGAGGCCCCAGTGATAGATCAGGTCGATAGCAATGGCATGATCCTCGACGTATAGCCAGTCACGGACATTTTCCCCTTTGCCATATACAGGGATCTGTTTGTTATTCCGGATGTTGTTAATAGCCAGCGGGATCAGCTTTTCAGGAAACTGAAATGAACCATAATTGTTTGAGCAATTTGATAAAACCACCGACAATTTATAGGTATGGTAGTAGGCTCTGACCAAATGGTCGGAGCTCGCTTTGGATGCCGAATACGGGCTTCTCGGATCATATGCCGTTGACTCCGTGAAAAATCCGGTATCCCCCAGAGAACCATAAACTTCATCGGTAGAGATATGATAAAATCTATTTTCGTTTTCCAAATTATCCTTCCAGGCAATTCTCGCTGCATTCAACAAGTTTACTGTTCCTACGATATTGGCATGGATAAACTCCATCGGACTGCTGATCGACCGGTCAACATGAGATTCGGCCGCCAGGTGAATCACTCCATCCACCTTATATGCCCTGAAGATCTCCATCATGGTGACACCCTCTACGATGTCGGCTTTGATAAACTCGTAATTGGACATCTTCTCCACATCTGCGAGGTTGGCCAGATTACCGGCATAGGTAAGGTTATCCAGGTTGATGATCGAGTAATCCGGATACTTGTTGACAAATAACCGAACCACATGAGACCCGATAAATCCTGCTCCACCCGTAATTAGGATTGTTTTCATGGTTTTTCGCTATTCGTTATTCGCTTTTCGCTTTATTTCCAGCTCTTTTTCCCAGTTCCAGGCCGATTTCGTCATCTCATCCAGGCTCTTCTCCGCTGTCCAGCCCAGCTCTTTGTTCGCATATTCTGTGTCGGACCAAACTTCGACCACATCACCGGGCCGGCGCCCCATGATCTCGTAATTTAACTTCACACCGGTTGATCTTTCAAACGAATTGATCACCTCCATCACCGAGAAGCCATTGCCGGTACCAAGATTGAAAACCTCTACCTTTTGTTTACCTTTTTGCCCGATCATCCGTTCAATGGCAATCACATGTGCTTTAGCCAAATCTACTACATGGATGTAATCCCGGATAGCTGTCCCGTCGGGTGTTGGATAATCGTCACCCCATACGCGAAGGTATTCCCGGATGCCAATAGCCGTTTGCGTGATGTATGGCATCAGGCAGTTGGGAACGCCGATGGGAAGTTCACCTATCAACGCCGACTCATGTGCGCCGATCGGATTGAAATACCTTAGCAGAATGGCCTGGATATCATTCACATCGCTGGTAAACGTGATGATCTCCTCAGACATCTGTTTGGTGTTACCATATGGTGACCAGGCTTTTTTTATCGGGGAGTTTTCACTAACGGGTAACTTGTCGGGTTGACCATAAACCGTACAGGATGAGGAGAAGACGATATTTTCGATCCCATTGTCAATCATCCCCTGCAAGATATTAACCAGGGAAATCAGGTTGTTGCGGTAATACATCAGTGGCTTCTCTACCGACTCTCCTACTGCTTTGAAAGCAGCAAAATGGATGATGGCCCGGATATCGTTATTTTGTTTAAAGAAGGCTGCGGTTCGCTTCGGGTCAGTCAGATCAAATTGCTCAAAAAGGGGCTTCACGCCAGTGATCTTTTCGATGTTATCCAATACTTCGATCGAAGAGTTAGATAAGTTATCGACGATAATAACTTCATACCCTTTTTCCTGAAGCTCTACAGCAGTGTGAGACCCGATATACCCTGTTCCCCCTGTTACAAGTATCTTCATCTTATTGTAATTCGATAGATCGTTAATCGTAAACCGTAATTATCTAAAGGCTCCAATATACTAAATCTTTTACTTTATTCCGGTATATTCCTTTCACATCGACTAAAATCCCATTCTCACCCATTATTCCTTTGAAGTACTCTTCTGAGAGATCATGATAGGGTTGATGACTCACAGCCACTATCACAACATCGTAATCATCCCTTACTTTTTCAACTAATTGATAGCCATACTCCTCCTGTAACTCATCACTGTTAGCATAAGGGTCGGTAACATCAACATCCACTCCATACTGGTTTAACTCCGATACAAGGTCAGCTACCCTGCTGTTTCGGACATCGCTGACGTTCTCCTTGAAAGTGGTTCCCATCACCAGCGCCCGGGCATGAAAAACACTCTTTTTTGCTACGATCAGTTTCTTGACAATCTGCTTAGCCACATAAAACCCCATGGAATCGTTGATATATCTGCCGGCATTGATCACACGGGCATGAAAACGATACTCCTCTGCTTTGTAAGTCAGGTAATATGGATCAATCCCGATGCAGTGGCCTCCTACCAAACCCGGATAGAACTTCAGGAAGTTCCATTTGGTTCCAGCTGCATCCAGTACATCATAAATATTAACATCCATCCTGCTGAAAATGATCGAGAGCTCATTCATGAATGCGATATTGATGTCGCGCTGTGCATTTTCAATGATCTTGGCTGCTTCAGCTACTTTCAGTGAAGGTGCTCTGTGTACTCCTGCTGTTGCGACCAACTCATATGTTTTCGCAACCACATCGAGTGCTTCGTCATCGTTTCCGGAGACAATTTTTATGACCGTTGAGAGTGTATTCACCTTATCTCCCGGGTTGATCCGTTCGGGAGAATACCCCACTTTAAAATCCGGACCCATTTTCAGGCCGGAGAGATCCTCCAGAATAGGCACACAGTCCTCCTCCGTTGCACCTGGGTAAACCGTGGATTCAAACACCACGTAATCCCCCTTTTTCAGGATCTTCCCAACCGTCTTACTCGCCTTGATCAGCGGTGTCAGGTCAGGCTGGTTATGGTTGTTGATTGGAGTTGGGACAGCTACTATATGAAAAGAGCACTCCCTGAGATCATCCGGGTTAGAAGTAAAAGTGATGTCACATCCGTCAAAGTCTTCCGGCGGTATCTCTTCACTGGGGTCTATATGGTTGCGCATCATCTCAACTCGTTCTTCGTTGATATCAAAACCAACCACCCGTATCTTCCGGGCGAATTCAAGTGCAATGGGGAGTCCGACATAACCAAGCCCGATCACTGACAGGCTCGTTTCTTTTGTCAGCAGGTTTTCGTATAGGTTCATAAAACAGTATGGGTTTGTTTGATTTAGAGTGGTTTATTATCGTTTGATAAGTTTCAACAACGGGTGATAATCTCCTTTCAACCCTATCGGTGCGGAGTTTCGGATTTCATAAACTGCATTGATACTGGGTTTGCTATCGGCCAGGCCATATCCCTTTCCATTCAGGATCTCCTGATAAGCGATGGTATGCAGGTCGGTGAATCCGTCACTGAATTCAAGTTCATTCCCGTCAATGTTAAGCGAGCGGTAGGTGCTTTTTCCATTTTTTCTGATGACAAGAGGAAGGTCTTCATTGTCAAGACTCAAAAACCAGCGGACGTTCGCATTTTCTAACTGAAGAAGCCCGGCTGCTTTGAAGGGTGTCAGCATATGGACCTGATTTCCAGTTGCCTTGCCGAAGATCCATGTAAGCATATCAAAAAAATGAACACCGATGTTGGTAGCAACTCCTCCCGATTTCTCGATATTGCCCTTCCACGAGCGATAATACCACTTTCCGCGTGAGGTGATGTAGGTCAGATCAATGTCATGGATTTTTCCTTTCGGACCCTTTTCAATTTTCTCTTTCAACTCCAGGATTGTCGGATGATATCTCAGTTGTAAGACCGTATAGACTTTTTTTCCGGCTTCTTTTTCAATGAGCCTGAGTGCATCCACATTCCAGGGATTCAGCACGATTGGTTTTTCGCAAATGGCGTGTGCTTCATTCCGTAATGCCAGTCGAATATGTGCATCATGCATATAATTCGGCGAACAGATACTGACATACTTAACCATCTGGTCGAGATGCCTTGTTTTGTTATGTGCCAGCCGCCGTAATTTATCCAGATGTCTGTCAAACCGTTCCGGTTCAATGAAAAAATCAGCTTCCGGAAAATAGCTGTCCATAACCCCCACTCCATCATATGGGTCAAGCGCAGCAAGCAGGTTATTGCCCGTCTCTTTGATCGCCTTCATATGCCTGGGAGCAACGAAACCGGCTGCACCGATCAGTGCAAAATTCAAGGGATGTTTTTTTGCTGTCATAATTATAGCCCTAATTTTGTTGCGATTCCATCTGTCAATTGATATCTCTCCTGGCTTTCGGAGCAGATTGCTATTCCGTTGTCGTCAAACTTTAAACGGTGGCCGTATTCACTCATCCAACCCACCTGACGACCCGGATTCCCGATAATTAATGCATAGGCAGGAACATCTTTGGTAACTACAGCGCCGGCGCCAATAAAAGAAAACTCACCGATCTCGTGACCACATAGAATCGTGGCATTGGCTCCAATGGAAGCGCCTCGTTTAACCAATGTTTCAACATATTGATCTCTGCGGCTCACAGCACTCCGGGGGTTACTTATGTTAGTAAAAACCATGGATGGGCCTAAAAAGACATTATCCTCACAAATCACCCCGGAATAGATGGAAACATTATTCTGGACCTTCACATTTTGTCCCAGCTTTACACCGGGAGAGACAACGACGTTCTGTCCGAAGTTACAATTTTCGCCGATCTCACAACCAGTCATAATATGTGAAAAATGCCAGATCCTTGTTCCTTTTCCGATCTTGCAATCCTCATCGATCACCGCTGTTTCGTGCGCAAAATACTCCTTTTCCATAGCATCAACGGTTTAAAAATTCATGGACGGACGTAGTAATATACTCCAGCTGCTCCTCATCCAGTTCGGTATGCATCGGTAATGAGATCACATGTTCGGAAAGGAATTCCGTCACAGGGAAGTCACCGCGCTTGTAACGGGGATCGATGTAGGCCTTCTGCATATGGAGAGGTACCGGGTAATAAACCATAGCCGGGATCTCTTTGGATGCCAGATGGTCAATTAATCCTTTCCGGTCAACATCTTTTGTTACCAGCGTATATTGATGAAATACGTGTGTGGATTGGCTATACCGGACAGGAATCTTCAGGTTAGGGTGCCCGGCGAAAGCGTTGTCATAATAATCGGCCGCAGCCCGGCGTTTGGCGGCATAGTCATCCAAACGCCGTAATTTTACCTTAAGGACCGCTGCCTGAATGCTGTCTAAGCGGGAATTCACCCCAATGTAATCGTGGTAATACCTGACCGTCATCCCATGGTTGACGATTACCCGGAGCTGTTTAGCGAGTTCATCATCATTCGTGAAGATGGCTCCGCCATCCCCATAACAACCAAGGTTTTTCGAAGGGAAGAAGGATGTACATCCAATATGCCCGACCGTACCGGCTTTGGTCACAGAACCATCTTTGAAGATGTAATCCGCTCCGATAGCCTGGCAGTTGTCTTCAATAACATAGAGATTATGCTTTTTAGCGATCTCCATGATCTCCTCCATAGGGACACACTGTCCGAAAAGATGGACCGGGACGATGGCTTTGGTTTTAGGTGTGATGGCACGTTCAATGGCTTCCAGATCGATATTGAATGTATCGGGATCCACATCTACCAATACCGGGATAAGTTTCAACAAGGCGATCACTTCAGCAGTAGCAATGAAGGTGAAAGAAGTTGTAATCACCTCATCCCCAGGTTGCAGGCCCAGCGCCATCATAGAGACCTGGAGAGCATCGGTTCCGTTACCACAGGGGATGACATGCTTCGCACCAAGGTACTTTTCAAGCTCCTCCTGGAAAGATCTGACAGCCGGACCGTTGATAAATGCGCACGAATCGATCACATCCTGAATCCCGTTATCAATTTCAGGTTTGATATGATGATACTGGCGCTGCAAGTCAACCATCTGAATTTTCTTCATCGTCTGTCAGGTATTTAATTAAGATATATTGATTTTCATGCAAAGGTAAAATATTTATCTTTGGATAATGAAAACGAATACTTGATCAAACGATTAAATCATGAAGAAATTTGCAGTTGTACTAGCCGGTTGTGGCGCTTTCGATGGCGCTGAAATCCATGAAGCCGTATTGACCCTCTTAGCGATCGATAAACTGGGCGCATCGTATCAATGCTTTGCTCCAGATATCCCGCAAGCTCATGTTATCAATCATCTCAAAGGTGAGGAGGCAGATGAAACGAGGAATGTACTCGTTGAGTCGGCCCGGATTGCCCGGGGAGATATCAAGCCTCTTGCTGAATATGATCCGGCCGAGTGGGATGCTCTCATTTTCGCCGGAGGGTTTGGCAGTGCCAAGAATCTCTGTGACTGGGCTTTCAAAGGCGATGACTGTACCATTGATCCCGATGTGGAAAAAGCAGTTAAAGAGACTTTTCTTGTTGAAAAACCAATCGGAGCGATGTGCATCGCTCCAATTATCCTGGGCAAACTCTTTCAAGGGGCAAACCTCACTACCGGACAGGATCCGGCCTCAGGCGGGTTCATAGAAAAACATGGGAACACTTACACCCAGACAACCCATGGAGAAGTTGTGATCGACTCCAACAATAAGTTTTTCACCACTCCCTGCTACATGCTGGAAGCCAGAATTAGTAACATTGCTGCAGGGACAGAGAATATGGTGAAAGAGATGCTGAAGGTGATGTAGGATCAAAAATACTCTTTGGGGGTGATTTCGCCTTTGATCACCAGAAAGCCATTCATTGCTAATGCCTTCATCTCATCTTCTCCGGGGAAAACATGTACGGGTGCAAGCCGGAAGACACGCTCCTGGATCCATGAAACAAACAATTTATCATACGCAATACCACCGGTGATGAGGATGGCATCTACATCCCCTCTGAGTACGGTGAACATCTCACCGACATATTTAGCCACCTGATAAGCCATCGCCTCGTAAATAATCCGGGCATTTTTATCTCCGGCTTCTATCCTTTCTTCAACTTCAACCGCATTATTGGTCCCCAGATAAGCTACAAGTCCGCCGCTTCCCATGACCATCTTGCGAATTTCTTCCTCACTATATTTTCCTTCTAAACACATCGTTATCAGCTCTCCAACCGGAAGAGTACCGCTACGTTCAGGCGAAAACGGGCCCTCTCCATCGAGGCCCTGGTTAACGTCTATGACACGGCCCCGTTGATGAGCTCCAACTGTAATCCCTCCACCCATATGTACAACAATCAGGTTCAACTCTTCATATTTCCGTTGGATTGTTTTAGCAAAATCCCTGGCAGTCGCTTTTTGGTTCAACGCATGAAAAATCGAGATCCGTTCAAACAAGGGGTGACCTGCGAACCGGGCGATATCATCCAGCTCATCCACGACGATCGGATCTGCAATATAGGCTTTAGCATCCTCCAGGTGCAAGGCCAGGTCGTGAGCAATCAATCCCCCAAGATTGCTGGCATGCTCCCTGAATGTCCGGTGCTGAAGGTCATGAATCATCACATCATTCACTTCATATACACCTGAAGCGATCGGTTTTAACAATCCACCACGACCCATTACAGCCCGTACGATATCGGTATCGATATCTGCTTCCTTTATTTGCTGGATGATGATATCCTTACGAAACTGAAACTGGTCGGTAATCCGTTGAAAAGGAGCAAGCTCTTCTGCAGAATGGTAAATGGTTTTCAGGAAAATCGGTTCTGTATTTTGATAGACAGCTATCTTCGTTGAAGTAGATCCCGGATTGATAGCGATAATTCGGATGTCATTCATAAATACAGTTTATGGCTTACCCCTAGCTAGCGGCTGCAGCCATGATGATACTGGCCTGCTTCGCCTCTTCCGTATCAGAGCGAGATGTCAGAACGATGGGAGCCGATGCACCGAGAACATTTGCAGCAAGTGTTGCATTGGCTGAAAAACCAAATGCTTTGTAAAGAATATTCCCGGCTTCAATGTCAGGAACAACCAACAAGTCCGTATCCCCGGCTACTTCACTGACAATACCTTTGTGTGTGGCACTCTCAATGCTTACCGCATTATCGTATGCCAACGGACCATCAATAGTACAATTTTTGATCTGTTTGCGCTGATTCATTTTGGTAATAATCGCTGCATCCACCGTTGCCGGCATCGCTTCATTGACCACCTCTACCGCTCCCAGTAAAGCCACTTTCGGATTGAGAATTCCCAACCGGTTCATGAAATCTACAGCATTATTGATAATCGCTATCTTAGTTGTCAGATCGGGAGCAATAATCATGGCAGCATCAGTCAGACCAATCAGTTTATGGTAGGTAGGGAGCTCAAACAACGTGAAATGCGACAGGATATCACTCTTCCGAAGTCCCCACTCCTTGTTCAATACACCCCGGAGGAAAACAGCTGTAGGTATATTGCCCTTCATCAGGATGTCGCCCTCATGATCGTGAATCATTTTTACAGCCAGCTTAACGGCTTTTTTATCATTCTCTTCCTGTACAATCTTCAGGTTGGAGATATCCAGCTTCAACTCATCTGCTATCGCCTTGATTTTAGATGTTGAACCAACAAGTAAAGCGTCTAGCAAATCCTTTTTCACTACAGTGACAACTGCTTCAAGGCAATGAGAATCCTGAGCAACAGCAAGAACAAGTTTTTTCTTCCTGGTTGATCTCCTGGCCAATTCTTCAAGATCAGATAGTTTTGTTAGCACCTTTTTCGGTGCTTTATCAGTCGTATTCATTCTATTTTCCTCCAGGAATTTAGTGGTTGTTTTTCAGCAAGCAAACGTACATGAAATTTGCATAATGAACAAGCAGTTAGAGGAATTTCAATCAAAAAAATATCTATTTTTGCAGTGTCAAAACGAACAGACGTTTTATGAAGTTACCTTTTGCTGAACCTTACAAAATCAAAGTTGTTGAATCGATCCGAAGGAGCAGTCGTGAAGAACGGAGAAAATGGATCGGGGATGCCCACTACAATCTGTTTCAATTGCATAGTGAACATGTTTTCATTGACCTGCTAACCGATTCGGGAACTGGCGCCATGAGTGACCAGCAGTGGGGAGCAATGATGACCGGAGATGAAAGCTACGCCGGTTCTTCATCATACTACAAGCTGAAAGATACAATTGAAGAGATTACCGGCTTTGACTATTTTCTACCGACTCACCAGGGCCGGGCTGCTGAAAATGTACTCTTCTCTGTCTTGGTAAATGAGGGCGATATTGTTCCGGGAAATTCCCATTTTGATACGACAAAGGGGCATATCGAATTTCGGAGGGCAATTACAAACGATTGCACAATTGATGAAGCTTTTGATACCACCCTGATCCATCCTTTCAAAGGGAATGTTAACACGGAGAAGTTAGAAAAAGTTTTACAGGAATACGGAGATAAGGTACCCTTTATCATTCTTACCCTGACCAATAACTCGGCTGGTGGTCAACCGGTTTCGTTAAAAAATATGCACGATGTCAGAAAACTGGCCGACAAATACAATAAACCGGTACTGTTTGACTCTGCCCGCTTTGCCGAGAATGCTTATTTCATCAAGATACGGGAACCGGAATATCGGGACAGAACGATTCGGGAGATCGTGCATGAAATGTTTTCCTGTGCAGATATGATGACCATGAGCAGCAAGAAAGATGCGATTGTGAACATGGGTGGATTCATTGCGATGAGGGATCCGGAGTTATTCCGTCAGTGCAGTGTGTTCAACATCATGTTCGAAGGATATATCACATACGGAGGCATGTCGGGCCGCGACATGAACGCTCTGGCTCAGGGATTAAATGAAGGTATTGACTTTGACTTCCTTGAAACCCGGATCAACCAGGTGGAGTACCTCGGACAACAGTTACTTGATTTCGGGATTCCTATCCAACAACCGATTGGAGGCCATGCCATCTTCATTGATGCCAAACGATTTTTCCCTCACATCCCAAAGGAGGAATTTCCGGCACAAACCCTGGCCAACCTGCTTTACATAGAAGGTGGAGTCCGGGGCGTGGAAATTGGCACGTTGGTTGCCGATCGTGATCCGGTTACACGTGAGAACCGTTATCCTGCTCTGGAATTTGTCAGACTGGCAATTCCACGTCGTGTTTATACCAACAACCATATGGATGTCGTTGTCGCTGCATTAAAGAATGTCTATGACAACCGGGAGGAGATCAAAACAGGCTTACGCATAACCCGGGAAGCTCCGATCATGAGGCACTTCACGGTAGAGATGGAACTTGCATAACGTTTCATGATTCACCACTCACGATATAACAAATGGATCACAACAAAAAAACCGAGCGCTACCAGCGAATAATTGAGCAGTTAAACGAGCTGTTAACCAGCACATCTGATCCGGATGCAAGAATGGCAACCATCATAGCTCTCCTTCATTATAAGTTCGAATATTTCTTCTGGACGGGGTTCTATTTTCTGAATAAGGGCGAACTGACCGTAAAAAATTACCAGGGCCCTTTAGCTTGCCAGGTTCTTAAAAAAGGATCAGGTGTCTGCTGGGCCGGAATCAACCAGGAAAAGAGTATCGTGGTTCCTGATGTCCATAAGTTCCCGGGCCACATTGCCTGTGATTCCCGTTCCAACTCTGAGATCGTAGTTCCGGTTAAGGATGGTACTGAGGCGATCATCGGAGTTCTGGATGTTGACAGTAAGAAACTAAATTCGTTCGATGAAGTCGATTCCAGGTATCTGGAAGAGATCGTGGAGATGATATTTGCTGGATAACTGGATATTGTAAACTGATGCCTTGAACTTTGAATCTTGAACCTCGTTGAGTTAATTCTGATCGCCCTGGGACTTTCCATGGACTGCTTTGCAGTGGCCATTGGGCTGTGTATCTGTCAGAGGCAATCGTGGCATGCCATACTGAAGATGGCTCTGTTTTTCGGTTTGTTCCAAGCCCTTATGCCTGTGATAGGCTGGTTTGTCGGTGATTCCCTGAAAGTCCTGATCGCGGCTGTGGATCATTGGGTTGCTTTCGGACTACTTGCACTTATTGGAGGGAAAATGATCCTGCAATCATTCAGCAACCAGCCTGATAAAGCTATTCACACGCTAACATTTCCTGTACTGCTAACCCTCTCTATTGCCACGAGTATTGATGCTCTGATTACCGGCCTAAGTTTCGGATTTATTGAAGTGAACATTGTAAAAGCTGCGGTAATTATCTTCATCATTACCTTCCTCGTTACTATTGTCGGGGCTAAATTGGCGGAAAGAACAACTTTTTTATCTGCCGGATGGGCCGAACGAATCGGAGGCGTAGTCCTGATCCTGATCGGTGCAAAGATTGTGCTGGACCATATGGTGAACTGGTGAGTTGGTGAGCTGGTGAATTGAGTTAAAAATAAAGCTGTAAATTTGAATTTCTAACGTATTAACATGGCATCAATCCGTATCACCAAGGAATTTTCGTTTGAAGCGGCCCATGCCCTGAAAGGTTATGACGGCCCTTGCAGGAATATTCATGGTCACTCTTACAAGCTCTCTGTTACCGTGTCCGGCACACCGGTCTCCAGTCATCAGTCACCCAAAAGAGGCATGATCATAGATTTCAGCGAGCTGAAACACATCATGAAACAAGAGGTTATCGATCGAATGGACCATGCATTGATTCTCCCTTCGGATCTTGACATGGGTGAGATGAACAAGCTTGGAGAGACCTTCTCCAAGGTGATTGTGGTAGATTACCAGCCCACAAGCGAGAACCTGCTCTTTGATTTCGCAGAGCGTATCCAACGCGCATTACCACCTGGTGTAACACTCTTCTCCATGAAACTACGGGAAACCGCCACTTCTTATGCTGAGTGGATAGCAGAATAACTACCTGTTTCAGGGTATCAGTTTCGGGATATTGACAGAGTAATCTTCTTCAGGAAACTCTGTATGAATCAGAGATGCCCTGTTCCAGTATAGTTGATCTCCATAGTATCCAAATTTATATTCCGGAAACCCGGGAGCATCATCATGTACATGAATTCTGAGAAAATAGGTGCCTGAAGGTACTTTCGAAAAGGTATAACGGCCATTGGAATCCAGCTTCATCTTTTTATAAAACATCACAGAATCAAGTGGTTTCTGATGGTCGTGCACATGAAACAAGTATGCGGTTCCACGGCAAAGCTCTTCTCCTTTTACTCTGGCACTTCCATGAATCTGATTGGTGTGCCTGATACTCAGCCAGATAAATAAAGATATAAGCAAGAACGCAACTATGGTCAGAGTTGGATAGAGTCGATATCCGGGGCGAAACCAGTCAACGATGTTCTCCGGCTTGAACCACCTTTCGCGACCGGCTGACTGCTCCGAGAGCCTCTCCTTTAATGAGTTCCATACCGAGGGTGGCGGATCAGCCTCATAAGAACGAAACACCTCCCTGAAATGACGGTTGAATCCGTTATCGGTCTCTTCCGTGGTCATATCCTTGTTTGTTTAAAAGCATTCTGAGGCTTTTTCTGGCCCCTGAAAGCTGAGATTTTGATGTATTTTCAGAGATCTTCAACATCTTCCCAATCTCCCGGTGTTTGTATCCCTCAATGACATATAAGTTAAAAACTGTTCGGTATCCAAGTGGTAATTGATGAATCAGGTCCAACAGCTCCTGCTGTGAAAGTCTGGATAGTGCATCGGCTCCGGCATCTTCAGGGTGATGATCCTGATCAATATCTTTGTTGACGTTGAACTTCATCTCTCTCCTTTTCACGTTGATGGCAGTATTGATGAAGATCCGCCGGATCCATCCTTCAAAGGAACCTTCGGATCGATAACTTCTCAACTTCTGAAATGTCTTGATAAATCCCTCCTGCAAGAGATCCTGCGCCTCTACTGTTTCTCCTGCAAAACGAAGGCAGATACCATACATCCTGGAAGCAAAACGATGGTATAACTCTTCCTGTGCGGATGAATCTTGATTCAGACAACGATCGATTAACTCCTTTTCTTCTTCCAAGATCTATGCAACTGGGTTATTCGTGTAAATATAAATAAAAAAGGAGTTTCTCCCATTCAAAGAACATGCTTTTAACAGAAAGACAAGTATTGAAAATAAAAGGTTGGTCGTTATATATGATATCAGGGAAGTGAAGCTGTGAATCTTTTGAAATTTACATCCATATACTCTCTTCCCCGTTGGCTCAGTATCCCATAGAGATGATAGACAAAAAGTTCGTGAAAGGTCCGAAAAGCGGTAAGCTCCTCCACTGAAAAAAGACCACTTCCAAGAAGATTTTCCACCCTGAATACATGAAGTCGAGCGATGAGTGACACATTTAATTCACTTCGAAAAAATCCATCCCGCTTCCCTTTTTCCATGTTTTTCTTGGAGAGCTCAAACATCCTGGTTCTTTTTACCTCCCGGAGCTGAATAAAAAGAGAGGGGTAATATTTTTTCACATCATATTCAACCGATGGATTGTAATCCTTGAATATCTCAGTGATCATTTTGTATACTTCAAATAGCTCCTCGATGGAATTCAGATTTTTTTGCTCGATCTTAAGAAATGACTGCAATTTCAGGTCATAGTCCTGCATCAATACCTGCTTGATCAGATCCTCTTTATCAATAAAAAATTCGTACAACGTCTTTTTTGAAATTCCCAGGTGCTTTGCTACATCATCCATTGTCACACTCTTGATTCCATAGCGCTGGTAAAGTGGAAATACCTGATTCAATATTGTCTTTCTCCGATCCACGATACAAATGTAACACAAAAAGAAACCCTGGAAACTATTTCTGTAGAAAAAGTTTTTTGAGTTCTGTATTTTGACGTATCTTTGCGCTAAAGAACCATTATCACACCAAAATTTCCGGCGTTTCGTATGAAAACATCATTTATTTATATAATCGCTCTTGCTTTTCTGTCTGCCTGTGGTGGATCGGAAGATAAACAAGTCAAACTTGAACAGTTGAAGAAAGAGCGGGATCAGCTCTCCATGAGGATCATGAAACTGGAGAAACAGATCTATCCGGAAGGAAGTGCACCTGCCACTACAGTCATCATCGACACACTTAAAAAAGCACCATTCAACCATTACATAGAAGTGCAGGGCCGGGTTGACGGCAATAAAAATATTGGTGTCAGTCCAAGAACACCAGGTGTGGTAAATAACGTTCTGGTAAAAGAGGGTGATTACGTCAGGAAAGGACAGGTCCTGGCGGAATTAGATGCACAAGTTTTGAAACAATCACTTAAGGAGCTGGAGTCACAGTTGGCTTTTACGACCGACCTGTATAATAAACAGAAAGCTCTATGGGATCAAAAGATTGGTTCGGAGGTCCAGTACATGACAGCAAAAAACAACAAAGAGTCGCTCGAGAATAAGATTGCTACAGTTAAAGGCCAGATAAAGATGTCGAATATTACCTCTCCCATTTATGGAACCGTAGAAGAGATTCCGATCAAAGTGGGTCAGATGGCTGCTGTAGGTTACCCCGCTTTTCGAGTGGTTAATTTTTCCAAAGCAAAAGCTGTGGCTGAAGTAGGCGAGGCATATACGGCAAAAATCAACACGGGTGACCAGGTACAGGTCTATCTGCCCGATCTTGATGAAGAGTTTGATCGCAAAGTAACCTTTGCTTCCAAATACATCGATCCAACAAACCGAACCTTCGTGGTGGAAGTAGAACTCCCTACAAACCATATGGTATACCGGGCAAATATGATCGCTGTTATGCGGATTAAAGATTACCATAATCCGGCTGCCATTGCCATCCCGCAGAACTATGTCCAATCGTCGCGGGATGAAGGGCAATATGTGTTCGTCGCGGTGGAAGAGGATGGGAAAAAGTTGGCCCGGAAGAAATATATCAAGACAGGAATCACTTACAACGGCCTGACTGAGATTGAAAGTGGCCTGACTGACAAAGACCTGATCATCACAGCAGGATACAAAGACCTCTACGACGGTCAACGTATTGATTACATGCAATAGCCACACTGAATGAAATCATCGAAAAAAAAAGCTCCATTAAAGGAGTTCTTTGCTACCAGCTGGGCTATTGATAACCGGGCGAGCATCTATGTCCTGACCGTCATCATTACTGCCCTTGGATTGCTATCTTACTTCAGTATCCCAAAAGAGCAGTTCCCGGAGATCGTGATCCCAACGATCATCGTCACCACACCCTATCCCGGAACCTCTCCTGAAGACATTGAGAACCTGGTCACCCGCCCGATTGAGAAGGAAGCCAAATCCCTCGCTGATGTCAAGACCATCACCAGCAATTCGATTCAGGATTACTCGATGATCGTAATCGAGTTCAATCCCGGGCTGGAGGTTACTGAAGCAAAGCAACGGGTACGTGATGCGGTTGACAAAGCCAAA
>JACNKI010000048.1 GCA_014382125.1 Bacteroidota bacterium
TAGAGCATCTGACTACGGATCAGAAGGTTGGGGGTTTGAATCCCTCCGGAGTCGCTTTGATAATGAGCCACTTGCAATGTTATTATTGTGAGTGGTTTTTTATTTATACATACATTTATACATACAATTAAGAAGATTCAACCAGTGATATTTGATTATGTATATCGTATCGGTTAATATCCGACCTTTTTTCTTTATCACCAGTATTTATAAGGCTTTGAACGTTTTTTTACCTGGAATCTACTATCGAAAACTGAATGCCTCAGGAAGGCACTTCTCAGTGGCACTATTTCTACCAGTCAAATGAGATCGTGCTCTCACGAGGCTGTACACTCTTGTATAGATATATCTACTGAGTAGATCATGTTAGTATTTCCAATGACAATTATAGGACATGTAAAGGATGATGATTGCTATTTCAGTGAATGCATTGTGTATTCAACTTGTCCTATGAAAAGTTGGAGGATAAGTTTGTTGAATTAACCAAGCCGGTAAGTAGGTTTACCTATAACCATGGAGTACTTAAGGAGATTGAGATCTCTCCTGGTAACTCCGGATAAATTGGTGGTAGGGGGGCTTTTCTAAGTTTGTTTATGTAACTTTGACGGAGATATTTTAATGTCATGAAGAAACTTGTTATATTCTCTTTTTTTCTGATCATTGGAATCCAAATATCATATACACAGGATGATTTGTTAGTGATAAAAGGAGATACCATTTATTGCCAAATAATTGAGACGGGTTTTGAAAAGGTTAAATACAGATATAATGGGCAGGATGTTGTCAGCTCTAAAATTGACCACATACGGCTTTCTGAGAACCCAGAATCTACTTATTCAATCCAGGATTTGATGTGGAAATTGGATTTCTCTTTGAAAAGCCCACATGTGAAACTGACAAGGTACGGTTCAGAAATTGATACAACGGGAAACCGGTTATATTGGTTCGGTATCGATTTCAGTCATGTGGTTATCCAACTTGGGATAGCACCACGTGCTGACTATTCAAATTCGTTCTTTATAGACGCTAATGATTTTATTCTGAAATATAGTGGGTATGCGCGGTTTGGCCATGACCCTAAGTTTAAAGAATTTTGGGGATTATTTAACCTGGTAGTTGATACCGGGATAGTTACAAGAAGAAATGAGGCGATTAATTTGAAGGATGTATATAATCAATCACATACCGCCCTATCATTGGATTCGATCAGACAGATTCTCAATGAATTTGATGCAAAATATAATGGTGTTGGGCTGGTGGTTTTTGTAACCGAGATAGACAAGACTATCGAATCAGAGATTTTTTATTTAACATTCTTTGATATTGAATCAAAAACCGTCCTGCTATGTATCAAGCAAACTTCAGAAGCTAAAGGAACCGGCATGGCCAACCATTGGACTCGACCAATAAAAGAGAGTTTGGATAAATTACCTGAAAAGTATGGCTGGAAAGAAAAATACCAGACTAAACAATAATTTCCAACCTTGCTAACTGTGAATGTTTAGGAATTTTCTAATCAAGAAAACTGGAAGTCCCCCCCCCCTCAATCTTTTTATCGAAGAACCTATCAAATCAGCCTAAACGAGCATTTTGAGCAGCCCATAATATCAATTGAGATAGAGAAAGTCAAAGTCGATTGAGATCGTCTCCTGAACCTTCCGTATGACCTTTTGAAGAGCATTAAAAATGAAATGACAATGATGTTCCAGTCGTTTTTATGCTGAACTTTTTATGTTGAAAAACAATCCCGGCATCACCAATTTTTCGATAAGCCAGTGCAACTTCGATCAAAGCGGTAATTAAAAAGCCTGAACTAACAGCTAAGGTTACAAGTTGAACCGTCTGTTGTACATCTGGATCTTTACTCACTAATGGTGGTAACCATGCAGCTGCAGACGAAAACGCAAAACCTAATCCGGTACACAAAAGGGATAAGTTTAAGTTCCTACTTCCTCTTTTCAATAGTATCCCTGCTATTTCATCATCACTCATGCTTTCATGAATGTATCTCTTTTTTAGAATCTTATTATACTTCTTATAATACTTCCATGTGTTGAAATCGTATTTGCTGCCCTCCGATATTTGAGAGAAACTTTCAGATATGCTACAATGCATGAACAGAATACTGATAAATATTATCAGTGTAATACGTGTTTGCTTTTTCATCTTATTCTAAATTTGGTTGATATGACAATATCACTACAAAACAATGTTGTATAAAATTACACAATATATGACGATGTATATTTATTATTTTGATTTTTTTTGAGTTAGTAGATAAATATTTCTAATTATGACATGAGATAGTATACCTAATTCTGATCGTTGATTAATTCCCGGAGAAAAGCTAATTCACCCCAGAAACCATTTGTTTCAATGTCAATACTTAATAAGCCTGTCAAACACTCTTTGTGTATATTTCTCAGCCAATCCTCCCAGAACGATTGATTTCATCTTCGCTTCTTCATTACGAAACTTTTTTATGTTTTGAAAGTAGCCGGTCATAGCATTATACACTCCATACCCTGTACCACGGATACTGTCGATCTCTGAAGCCTCGTGATAATATCGCATAACATCATCGATCATGTTCGTTTTCCTGGTAGAAAGTTCCACATCACCTGTCAGAGCCAATGACTTGATCTCCTCTTTACTTAAAAAGGCTTTTGTTACAATAGATTTCATGTCCTTATCTGATACCCGTTTATCATAAAGAAGACGAAAAGCCCCTTCCAGCTTATCCAGGTATTCAGAATGTATTCCCATAATATGTGCGGCTTCAACAAAACGTTCCTTTACATTTTGGGTGTGTTTGATATACACCCTGTTGGTGCATTGGGAGAAAGAAGCATTGAGCGTGTTTTGACAAACAACCCTCACCGGTGTAAAGAATGCTGTGATAGCCATTGATCCATCATGGGAAGAGCAGAGGACAAGGTAATTGTCGATTGGACCATCATTGCCAATAACAATCTGTTTCGGCAATTTAGCGGTAATAAAGATTACTCCTCCTTTTCCCAGACATCCTGTTGTTTCATAGATTGCTTTGCCTTCTCCGACAATTTGATCAAAGAATGTGAATACATCCCGGTTCTGGACAATGGTATAATCTTTTCCGACCAATCCCAGGATATCGTTGTTATCTTCCCGGACTGTTACAAAGTGGTTCGGTACATCCAGCCACTTTTCTGTAATCAGCCTTTGTTTGTCTACTGTGAAATCTAATCCTCCATGTTCTATTGCCTCTTTTGCAGTAAAAACATGGTTAAGGACTGTGCCCAGCTTGTGCCAGGCAGGTTTATTTGCGCTGACAAATGAATATCTGTCAGTATTGCTGTTATAGTTTAAGTTGTGCATGTTAAATTGATTTTAAAGAATTAATAATAAATATTAAATCACCAACAATTCAATTCATATTTGGTTTCCCTGCATAAATTATTTATATTGCAGAATTATTCCACCCTTGCTGAGTATTGCTCCCTGTCTGTTGAATTGCCCATTGATAGAACCATTTATTCCAAGACATCATGAAAACAACCACTCAAACATTCAGCAAAACAATGGCATCCACCTTCCTGATCCTGCTTTTCCTCAACTTCACCACCGGATGTTATTATTACAGAGTGCAGACCTATCCCAAAATTACCGCTGATGAACTCATAACATACGATTCAGCCGGGAAATATCTGATCCTTCACTATGCAGATACTGCATGGCATCTTGATAGTCTAAAGGTTGAAGGTCGACTTTTCACAGGTACCATCTCACCTTTACCCATAGAACATCAGAAATATAAAACAACCACGCATGAAAAGTCAAATCGG
>JACNKI010000028.1 GCA_014382125.1 Bacteroidota bacterium
TTTACCCATAGAACATCAGAAATATAAAACAACCACGCATGAAAAGTCAAATCGGTACAGAAGAAGCGTGGAAATAGATGAATCCGATGTGATAAAGGAAGTTCACCTATTTGTTAACGACATAGATATGATACAAGATTCAATTATATCAGGAAGAACATACTCAATCACCGGAGTGGATGTTTACAATAAAGATAAAAGGAAAACTACCTTGTCTTGGGTGCTGCCCTTTATTATTGTACCCATCCCACTGCTTATTCTGGTAGGTATAAGTGCGGTTGTTGTCTCTTATAAATAGATACTTAGATTGAAGATAACCTCAATGTCTTGACCAGTTTAACAGGTCTTGACAATCTGACTTCTATCGGGGGAGACATTGAAATACTTTGGAATGGTATGCTGACGAGCCAGGCAGGTTTGTTTGCACTGACAAATGAATATCTGTCAGTATCTCTGTTATAGTTTAAGTTGTGCATTGTGTTTGTTTTTAAAGGTTTATAAAATCAACATTTCTTAATTAAATTATATATTTGTGTATCATATAAAATCTAATAATCCATGAAGCGTCTATTGCTGTGTATTGCTTTTCTGTTGCCAGGGATGTTTCTCACAGCCCAAGAACGTGGCATGAAGCCTGTGCAGGTTACTATCGCAGGTGCAAGTACAACCCTTTATAACCAGAGCCATGCATTATTAATAGGTGTCAGTACATATAATGCCGGATTACCACCATTACCTGGAGTGACGACTGATATCAATAAGGTTAAGGCTGCTCTCGAAGCCAATGGTTTTAATGTGGTTACCGTGATGAATCCTGACAACATAGGGCTGCAAGAAGCATTTTCCAGCTTCATAGCTAAATATGGACGAGATCTTAATAATCGTTTGCTAATTTATTTTGCTGGACATGGCTACACTGATAAGATGCCATACGGTAATGATATCGGTTACATCTGCCCAATTAACGCACCTGACCCAAATAAGAATCCGTCAGGATTTCAGGAAAAAGCGATGCCAATGAGGCACATCGAAACGTTTGCTTACCAGATCAAATCAAAACATGCTCTATTTCTTTTTGATGCATGTTTTTCTGGAACAATTTTCTCCACCAGTAGAGCTATTCCAGAAGTGATCAGTTATAAAACCAAGGAACCTGTGAGGCAATTCATCACCAGTGGAAGTGCAAACGAAACCGTTCCCGATAAGAGTATCTTTCGAGGACAATTTATCCGAGCATTAAATGGGGAAGCTGATGGCAACGAAGACGGCTTTTTAACTGGCACCGAATTAGGCGAATTTTTACAAACGACTGTTGTCAATTATTCATACGGATCACAACATCCACAATATGGAAAGATCAGGAATCCAAACCTTGATAAAGGTGATTTTGTATTTGTGTTGAATAAATCTGATGCTCCAGTTACAATAGTTGTTACTCCAACTATTGATAAAAAGAGAAAGGATTTGCCAGGCGAACCTTGCCCAGGGATGCCCACAATAACAGATCCTCAAGACGGCCAAGTGTATCCCACGGTTCAGATAGGAACACAATGCTGGTTACAAAATAACATAAATTACGAAACTGGCAAAAGCTGGTGTTATGATAATAAGGAATCAAATTGTAAAATCTATGGACGGCTATACAACTGGAAAACAGCGTTAACCGTATGTCCCACTGGGTGGCATTTGCCCAGTGATGAAGAGTGGACAACGTTGACCGATTTTCTTGGAGGTAAATCCGTTGCAGGAGGCAAGATGAAAGAGACCGGAACGGGTCATTGGAAATCGGCAAATAAAGTAACGTCTAACAGCAGTGGATTTACTGCTATACCGGGCGGCTATTTGGGCGCCGATGGTAATTTCGGCGGTCTTACGCTCAATACTTACTTCTGGTCGTCGAAGCACTCGTCTACATTCGCATGGAGTTGGAGGCTCCACTTCTATGATGAGGGTGTGTACAAGGACTATTTCTGGGAGGAAGAAGGGTTTTCTTGCCGCTGCCTACAGGATTGATCATTTGATTTATAAACAGGATTGGCTTTGTGGGTGGCAAATTTGAAAAAAAAACCGCCTGATAAGACGATCTCTTCTACTCACATGAATTGAGATTTTTGTCCCCGTCAGGATAGAATCACACCTCAATACTCTTATTGCGTTTGGCACAGTCCAGTATCGTGCATGAATTACAGACTTTAGGAATAGGTGTCATAGGCCATCCAGATGCTTCCCATTGCATGATAGAAGTAATAATCCATCTGATTGTCTTATTGAGTTCAACCATCCGTTTAGATGCTTTAGCAGCCTTCTTTGGATCAGGATCGTTGATATCTGTAATTATCGGTATATCCCTGAATCCTGCATTAGTTGCTTTGTAATCGAATACCATGTAGACAAAAGGCTTTCCAAATATCAGCCGATACATCATTGATTCAGTGAAATCAGCTTGCTCCATGTTTCCCCAGGAAGTAGAATGATACAATCCATTGCTGAATGTCTCAACTACATCTCTATCCCTTGTCAACTTCAGATCGATAGTTGCCTGTTCAAATGAGTATCCTGATGTTGAAATTGGAGA
Source organism: Bacteroidota bacterium (assembly GCA_014382125.1). Lineage (GTDB taxonomy): Bacteria > Bacteroidota > Bacteroidia > Bacteroidales > FEN-979 > QYOJ01. The sequence continues at coordinate 2,576 of JACNKI010000028.1, forward strand.
AATGAGGTCCAATGTGCCATCAAGGTAGATAGGAATATCCCACTGGCACTGAGAATCTATCCAGCGACGTTTATGATACCTCTGTACACGATTTTGTTCTACGATCAGTCCATAATCCTCTTTCACTTGCTTAAATCGTTCAACAGCTTGATCTATCCGGTCATGATCAATTAACTTGGCTCCTGTCTTCTTATGTCTTGGAAGATCGACAACCGCATTCCCATTAGCTGAAACACCCAGACACTTATTTTCAAAATACAGTCCTTTAATCATCGATTCTGATGGAGGAGTAACCACATCCCGTAGTAACAGCGTATGATACACTTTCCGTGGACATACAGGATATGGCTCTCCCTTGTGGATTAACTGTCTGATCAGTGACTTTGAGATTCTGAGCTCGGTTATCTTTCCTGTAACCGGGGAGATGTTAATCTTCGGAGGGTAGTTGTCTGCAAGTGGATTGGCAGCAATTTCTACTTCCTTGGAACTGTCTGGAAACATGTCAAACCTGGACTGCATGACCTATCTCTTTTACAGGTTTCAGAAATGTTTCAGCAGTTTCGATCACATGTTCCTTTCTCATTATCCCCAGATCAGTAAAGGGAATACACTCAACAGCTAACTGAAGTGCATAATAACGCCTTGAGATCAGATCACGGAAGTGGGGATCGGTTTCCGGGATATCTGAAGTGACCCATTCATTATATATTCCTGCAAGTTGATTAACCTCCTGGGGTGATTTGGGAGGAATTTCAGCATTAGCAAAGTGCATCCGTGCGATGGTTTGACACATAGAGAAGGCAATACGTTTAACAGTAACAGGATCGTTGTACGACCTTCCGTTATTATTGGATTTTCCATTCCCATTGTTCTCAAACCGTTTGACTTTTGTGATGTGAGTTGATCCGTTTGGTTTACTGGACATCTCATACGTAACCAGAGTGCCGACAGCAAGAGGATAGATCGTCTTTTCTGATCCACAATATCCGGTAGTCCCATCTTCAAACAGGATTGTAAATCCGTAATTGGGCTTTCCGGTGTATTTGTTTATCCAGGATTTATGTACTCCATCTTGTATCTGTGGTGTGACTGCTTTTATGATTCCTTTTTTCATAGCTTTAAGTTTATTTGATTAATTATGATTGATTGAATATTGAGCCCCCTCCGAAAAGTCGGGAAACAAATTTACATAACTGATTAATAAAAGA
>JACNKI010000027.1 GCA_014382125.1 Bacteroidota bacterium
CGCAGGCATTGGTGCCAAAGACGCTCACATCTCCTGAGGTGTTCCCGAAGGTCACGGTGATGCTCGGGGTATTGGCTCCTGCTGTGATTGTGGCTCCGGAGGGTACACCCCATGTGTAGCCGGTAGCATTGACCAAGGGAGTAATACTATAGACATTACCTGTGGTGCTAGCACATACACTGGTCAGTCCTGTGATGGGCCCTGCTGGTGGAATTTGCGGACACCCGGCCACGAACGAAAGAGTAGCTCCATTGGTAGTCCCCGCGATATTCACACCCACACATCGGTAGTAATAGGTGTTGTTGAGTGTTAATCCGGTAATGTTTGCAGAAACAGCTGTAGGGGTATTCCCTGTCACCGTGCCGGGTGTTGCAGTGGCAACATTCCCGAAAGAAGGTGTGGGCCCCCACTGGAATGTAACGGTGGTTGATGAATTCTGGGCGGTCACGGTTCCATTCAATGTGGCTGTTGTTTGACCGACAGGGGAAGCAATAGTGGTTACCACAATCGGAGGTGCAGTTGTTGTGGTAAAAGTCATGTCGTTCCCGTAATCTGTACCTTCGGAATTGACACCTACTGCCCTGTAGTGATAAAGGGTGTTGGGGTCGAGGCCGGTGACAGCTGCGCTGACAGGGGTTACTGTATTTCCTGAAACCGGAGACTGAGTGGCCGTAATTGTAGAACCATACCCTGTGGTCAGACCATATTCAAACGTAACCGTAGTTGAGGCACCGTTTGCATTCACTGTGCCATTGAGGGTTGCCCCGGTCGACGTAATGGAGCTAGCTGCAGTAGTTATAACAGTAGGAGGTTGTGCAGTACTCAGTTCAAATCCAAGATGGTATACATATGTGCTGACGTTTGAATATGAAAACGGACATCCTCCCACCGAGTAGTTTCTCCTGCCACTACCTGGTGTGTTTGTAAAACACGAACTGTATCCCGATGCTCCCGGAACGCCACATTGTCCCCAGTCTACAATTAAACTCATCGTTGGATCATACGCAAACGGGGTGTCAAGCGTAATATACATCCAATCACCTGCAGGCCCGGTCAATGATACGGAAGCTCTGTAATAAACCGTAGTAAGTGCTCCTGTGTAAAAGCCACCAGTGGGTAAAGAAGTAATAGTCGATTGCCCCATTTTAATTGTAAGTTCGGAGTATGTCCACGGACCTATGGGATTCGCGTTACGGAGCCTGAAAGCTAGAGCGGTGATATTTCCAGCCGGCGAAGCAGACGGCTGATTAAAATCTCCGGCAAGATATAAATTTTGAACCATTTTACCTCCCGATATATTCCATGGAAAAGAATTGCCCCCATTACCTTCTGTGTCATAATTGTAATAATCTGGGACGGCTTCTGGATTGTCCAATCCGCTCGGATTCACATAATTTGAATTATTGTCATTATCTGGTGCGTTGCCATCATCAAAGGTACTTCCAGACAATTGGCCATAGGATAACCCAGTGGTTATCATCATACATACTAAAAGGTAAAATTTTTTCATGTTGTTTTTGATTTAATGGGTTACGTTAATGGGGTACTCAGCAGACGAATAGCAATACCAGTAATGGAAAGAGAATGCGCAATATAAGTAATTTATGCAGGGAAAGCAAATATTATGTTGAAATATGGTGTTAGACAAAAAATTAGTCATCCGATAACGTTGATAAATAAATTCGAGAAACATACTTCCTGTTTGTTTGATGATTAAGAATAATTCGTTCTATATTTGTGATCATGCTGATATTGGCAGTAAAATAGAAGTTAAGGCGGAGGGAAAAGATGCTTTTGTATGAAACTCTGGATAAAATAGTTAAAAGAAATCCCAACAAGAAAGCAGTGATATGCGGGAAAGAGAGCTGTACTTACAGTCAACTGTCTGACAGGATGAACCTTTGGGCAGAAACCCTTCTCTCCCTCGGCATAAAACGGGGTGACCGGGTAGCATTGTTTATGAAGAACAGGGTTGAACTGGTCCAGCTTTATTTTGCCTGTTTTCGCATCGGAGCAATTGCCGTACCGTTGAACACCCGTTACAGAACCCCGGAAACCATATATGCTGTCACACAAAGTGGGAGTAAAATTCTGATTGCAAGTTCAGAGCTATTCGCTGTGGTTGAGAATATACATGCCAGCATCCCTTCGCTTAAGCATATCTTTATCATTGACGAGGGTTCAACACATCAATCGGCATCATGGAATGAGGCTGTAAATGATTCCAGAAGCCAGGTGCGTTTTCCACATATAAGTATCTCTGATCCGGCCATCATTATTTATACATCGGGAAGCACAGGAAGACCAAAGGGGGCTGTTCACACCCACTATTCTCTGTATCACCATATCCTGAACAAGACGAAATCCCAGGAGATTGACCAACATGAAATCGGCCTTGCCGGCACCCAGATCTCCCACATTGCAGGGTTCGCAGGGATTATGCTTCCCACCCTTTCCATTGGTGGAACCTTTGTAATGGTACGTGAGTTTAATCCGGCAGGCTATATCCGATGTTTGAAAAAATACAAACCCACGAATATTGTTTTACTACCCACCGAACTTCTTGAGGTACTGGAACATCCCAATGCAAAAGATGCTGATTTTTCTCATATCCGCAATATGATGATCGCTGGTGACAAGGTACCCCATCATACGTATGAACTTTTTCGCAAGCAGGCAGGATTTGATCTTACAGAGGGATGTGGAATGACAGAGTGCGAAGGGTATTGCATTCAGCCAAAGCATGAAAAGAAAAAACCGGGCTCTATCGGCAAACCGATTTCCGGAGTGCAGGTCAGACTTGTCGATGAGAATTTTAAGGATGTACCAGATGGCAAAACAGGTGAAATCGTATTAAAGTCGAAAGCGCTGATAAAAGAATACTGGAACAACCCTGAAGAGACCCATAAAGTATTTATTAATGGTTGGTTCCGAACCGGAGATGTGGCTTACAGAGACACAGATGGATATTATCATTTTGTCAGCCGGATCAAGGAGATCATAATAAGGGGAGGATCTAACATCACTCCCGGGGAGGTGGAAGATGTGCTGGACGATCACCCGAAGGTCGAACTGAGCGGTGTGGTAGGTTTCCCTGATGAACACTACGGAAATATTGTCGGAGCTTTTATTGTACCAAAATACGGAATGCCTCCCCCCACAATTGAGGAGCTCTCAGCATTTGTATCGAAAAGTCTGGCTCAGTATAAAGTACCCGAGAAATGGATCTTTGTAAAGAGCCTTCCCAGAAATCCCGTTGGAAAGATTGATCGAAGAAAGCTCCATGAAAGTAGTCAGCGATTGATTAACCAGTAGAACTACGCATAAAAATTACACTTTACTGGGAACCGTTTCACTGAGGATCTTTTCCCACCACGTAGATATTCGCAAAAAATAAACTAAGTTTCCACGAAAGTTTCCTGATCTGTATGAAAAATAACTCTACAAAAGACTGATGATCAACATATTAACAATCGGTTAATTTATAAGGACAATTTAGGTAAAACATTAAAGTTTTTATTCGAGTTTATTTTCTATTTTTGCCCCCGATTCATTCGGCAAATAATGATTAAGATCATTTTTTCTCTTGTAATTCTGTTTTGCTTAGGTCAAAAAGCCAGTGCAATTTACGATGTCAATAAAAACTGCCAAAGAGCCTGGATGCTACTGATGGACCTTGAGATTGAAAAGGCAAAAGAGTTATTGACTGATGAAATCAAACTAAATCCTGAGAACTATTATGCCTATTACCTCGATCAAACGTGTGATGCATACAAGTTGT
>JACNKI010000026.1 GCA_014382125.1 Bacteroidota bacterium
CTACCTTGGGCTCTTCCGCTACAGGTTCTTCTAGCTTGGGCTCTTCCCCTGCAGGCTTCTCTGCTTTCAGGTCATCCGCTGCAGGATCTTCTACTTTAGGCTCTTCTGTTATCGATTCTGGTTGATTTTTCTTAGTTGGTTGTTCCTCTTCAGCGGGCTTTTCACCGCTCTTCTCTTCGATCTTCCTATTCTCGGTTTTAGTTTCTGCGACAGGCGCCTCATCTTTATGAGTATCGGCCTCTTTTGGGTTGGATTCAGATGTGCCGGCTTCTACCGGTTCAGTTTCCACTTTTTCATCCGTTTTCTCTTCTTTTTCGCTACTTTTTTTTGTTTCGTCAGTGGTCATTAAGTTAACATTATGGTGCCGGATTTTCCGGCATCCGGGTTAATAATTTGGTTGATTATCAGAGGGTTTTGATAAAGAACGTGCTCCCATTTCACCCTTTTCAAAATGGGGTGCAAAATTACGGAGAATATATTTCTTTTGCTAATTTTGCCTATCAATTTTACATTTATGCCTCTTAAATGTGGAATCATCGGTCTTGCCGGAAGTGGTAAGACTACACTCTTTAACTCCATTTCAAATCATCGTGCTGAAATGGGAACTGGCATCAGGATTAACATGGGAACCATGGTTGTTCCTGATCAAAGGCTGTATGAAATTGATCAACATATTCATGCTCAGAAAGTAATCCCAACCACGGTAGAGATTGTCGATATCCCGGGGTTGGCTAAAGGAGGAACAGGGATGGGATCGCAGTTTCTTGCCGATATCCGGAATGTGGATGCCCTGATCCATGTTGTACGCTGCTTTGATGACCCTCAATATCCTCATATCGAAGGATCGGTCAACCCTGTCAGAGACCGGGAGACCGTTGATCTTGAGCTACAGATCAGAGATATTGAATCGGTCGAAAAAAAGATCGTACGCCTGAAGAAGATTGTCAAATCGGGAGATAAAGATGCCAAACAAGGTATAGCGGTTTTGGAATCTCTCAAAGAACACCTCGAATCCCTTCAATCAGTCCGCACGGCAAATCTCAAAATGGAAGACCGGAAATACATATCAGACCTCTTCCTTCTCTCCGACAAACCGGTGATGTATCTCTGCAATGTGGATGAAGCCTCCGCTGTGAAAGGGAACAACTACTCCAGCCAATTTTTAGAATCGGTAACGCTGGAAAATGCCGAGGTGCTTACCATAGCTGCCAGGTTGGAGTCGGAGATTGCCGAACTGGAGGTTGAGGAGGATCGGAATGAATTCCTTGCTGATGCAGGTTTAGCCGAACCGGGTATCAATAAACTCATCCGTGCTGCATATCACCTGCTCGACCTGCAAACCTTTTTCACCATCGGCCCAAAAGAGGTTCGGGCATGGACAATTACAAGGGGCACGACTGCACAACAGGCAGCTGGAATAATTCACGGCGATATGGAGCGTGGCTTTATCCGTGCTGAAGTAATCAAACAGGGGGATTTTGTCAGGTTAGGTTCAGAGCACGCTTGCCGTGAAGCCGGTGTTCTATTGGTGGAAGGAAAAAAATATATAGTAAAGGATGGGGATATGCTGCACATCCTGTTTAATGTTTAAGGTCGTCATCGTATAATGCCGGTCGCCCCTACACAAACCGGGCGAAATTTTTCAGCTTTGCCAGAAAATCAGGTTTTTTCCTGACGGAAACTTCAACCTCCGTATCGTCTTCCATGATTACAGATCCCCCTTTGCCTTTGACATAGCGTTTGACATAGATCAGGTTGATCAGATGTTTAGCATGAATACGCGAAAAAGGCAGATCTTCCAGGAGCCTTTCGTAGTTTGTCAACGGCCGGGAAGCCATCAATCGCTGACCATCAGTCAGAAAAAAATAGGTATAGACATCATCTGCTTCAAGCCGGGTGATATCACTAAGTCTTACTACATTCAATCCTTCGGAGGAGGGAATGATGATCTTCTCATTCTTACTCCTCAAACTCTCCTTCAGTACGTTGATCTTATCATCGAGATGCTCATCAGTCTTCACCTCTTTATACCGGCTAATGGCATCTCTCAGCCCTTCCAGAGTAATCGGCTTCACGAGGTAGTGTAAGGCAGAAAATTCAAATGCCTTAACAGCATATTGATCATATGCTGTGATGAAAATCACCTCTTATTTTATCCCAGGTGTCTTCTCAATGACATCAAAACCCTCACCATCAGGGAGAGAGATATCGAGAAAAACAAGGTTCGGATTTGTCTTGTTAATCTGGTCAACAGCTCCTGCAACATCCAGCGCTTTTCCGACGATCTCTATATTCGGAAAATATTTCTGGAGGAGTGATTCGACAGTGAGTAAACTGGCCCTATCGTCATCAACAATTACAGTCCTGATTTTTTCTTCCATAGCAATTACAATAATTGTATTATTGTGGCAATCGTTTTGGATATCAATGTTGCTAAAATAGTAAAAAACATAATGTGTGCGTATCCTTTTGAAAAGATTTTACTAATTATCTAGTTATCCAGTAGTTTAAGGTCTTCGTCACTAATTTTCGTTTTCCCGAAAACTTTCCAGAAATACTCCTTGTTCATAGAGTCCCAATGAATGATTGCTTTGTTGTATTGCCACGACTGAAATAGATTGAGGGAGATCCCAGCGACAAGGATCAGAATAAAAACACTTTTCAGCAGGTATCCTGAACGAAGAATTCGTTCTGTCAGAGCAGCCAGAGGGAGAGCCAGAATAGCAAGCGACTCAATCATTACCCGGGAACCAAATCCCCCTCCATACCACCACATCCACCACGAAAAGGTGAGCCACAAGGTTAGAAGAAAGTAAGAAGTGAATGGTAAGAGGTAAAACTGCAGGGATTTCTTCTTCCATATTAAGTAAAATCCAATGAATCCCAAAACCGCGAGGGGCGTATATATGAACCACCCTTTCCGGTAACTGAAAAGACCGTCGATGATATGCCAGCTGCTAAAAGAAAATCCCTCCTCTTCATACGAGTAGTAGAACCAGTAGCCTGTGGTTGCTTTCCAGTAAGTAATCTGCAGCAAAAGAGGGATCATAAAGCACCCGCACGCGATGAAACAATTCTTCCATTCCCGTTTCCAGGTAGCCAGTCTCGCTGAATACGAAAAGCAAACTGTTGAGTGCCACAGAAGCGGAAAGATCGCGATCAGAATACCTGTCGGCCGTGTAACCGCCACCAATCCGACAGATAGTCCAAGCATAAGCGAGTAGAAAACAGATGGTTGTTGATACCATTTTTGCGTGATCCGGAGGATTGCGCAGTAAAGAAAAAAGAGATAGGGATGGCTGAGTCCAGGTTCGATCGCAGAATAGAGATACAGATTTGTACCAAAAGCAATGATGATTAAGGTAAGAGCTGTTGTCGTGTCACTGAAATAGCTCCGTAAAAATCGTCGCAACAGGATCAATCCAAGAAAGACAAACAAAATGGAGTTAAGCGCAATAGCCAACTGATAGGGCTCCGACCAGCCGTCAGGAGAATACCGTGGGTCCAGGCTACTCCATAGAGTCGCTCCGGCAAAACCAGGAAGCTCAAACAGCGAAACGCCGAGCGGATATTTAATAATCTTCTTCTTCGTAAGGGAGTAAGGTGTAATGGCATACTTTTTCACATGATTGGAAGGATGGTAAGCAGAATCGATGGCGGGGTAGAACTCCAGGTGAAAAAGATCCTGGTAAAGGAATGTGGCAGGTAAATAAAGGTAATAGGTGGAAACATCCCACTTGAGAATG
>JACNKI010000132.1:0-9965 GCA_014382125.1 Bacteroidota bacterium
ATCAGGTCAAAAATAAACGTGTCCATGTTTTTGTATTTATGACAAATCTACAAAACTTATCATCGTTAATTATTTCACAAATTCATATTTTTTTCTGGCTGCAATACTTAAAATTTTATCTATCTTTGCTCTCTTTTTAAAAATCGTTACCATTTACTGTCGAATAACTATCACGTTTAAAAGATAAAAGATTATGAGTTTCAGTATTATCGGAAAATCTATTGCGGAATCTGTCACGCTTAAACTGAACGAAACAGCTGCTATTCTCAGAGCCAAAGGTGAACCAGTCATACACCTTGGAGGTGGGGAACCAAAAACCAAAGCCCCTCTGGACGCTATCATGGCTGCTGCCGGTTTATTGAATTCAGGTGATATCCGTTACACCCCTGCTGATGGGATCCCTGCCTTAAAGAAGGCCATTATCCGTTTTACATTGGATACCTACGGTCGTTTGGTCGCACCGGAAAATGTCATTGCCTCCGGAGGGGCTAAACAGGCTATCATGGTTGCGCTGCAGGCTATACTTGATCCCCAGGATGAAGTGATTTTCCCCGCTCCTTACTGGGTAAGTTACCCGGAAATGGTAAAGTTGTGCGGGGCAGTCCCGGTTCCGGTTTACCCGGAAGATGGAACCTTTTATCCCAGACTACAGGATATTGAACAAGTGTGCGGTCCTTATACAAAAGCCGTTATCATCAACAGTCCGAATAACCCATCCGGCGTTGTCTACTCTGATCAGTTTATCTCCGACATTGTAGAATTTTGTGAGGAGAAAGGGATTTACCTGATCATGGACGACATCTACCATCGCCTGGTATTCGGAGGGAAAAAGCCAGCCAATTGTTTTGATTACCTAAAAGGAAGTATCGATGATTCCAAACTCATCCTGGTCAACGGTGTATCCAAACAATATGCGATGACAGGTTTCCGGATTGGTTGGGCCGTAGCCAATAAAAAGCTGATCGAGGTGATGACCAATATTCAAGGCCATCAAACTTCCGGCCCTTCAGTGGTTCTGCAGGCAGCCGCTGTCGGTGCTGTTAACGGCATCCAATCGTGTGTCGACAGCCTTTGCACTACGCTTGAGAACAACACCAGAGTGATGATGGAGCAGTTGAATGCCTTTACCGGACTCGGTGTGACCAAACCGGATGGCACCTTTTATTGTTTCGTTGACTTCAGCAATTACAATAAAAATTCAACCGAACTTGCTCTCTTCCTGCTTGATAAAGTACGGGTGATAACGGTTCCCGGAATAGAATTCGGATGTGATGGATACCTGAGGCTCTCCACCTGCGGATCAGTGAAAGATATCACCGAAGGAATCGAGCGCATCAAATGGGCGATTGATCCAAACTCCCCGAATGAATTGTTTATTGGCGAACGGAAACTTACCCGGGATTGGCTATAATTGAAATCATAGAAAATAAAAAACAAGACGATGTCAAAATATCTGAAATTTGAAACTCCTGCTCAAAAGCAGGCTACTAATTTAAAAAGCGTATATGGACTGAAGAATCATGGCCTGGTCCATCTTGACAGAGTATATTGGAACCTCCCGGAATCAGCCCTGTATGAAGAGGCCGTTTTTAGGAATGAAGGGAAGATCGTTAACGGAGGGCCGCTTCTTGTACATACTGGAAAATGGACAGCCAGAGCGGCAAACGAGAAATACTTTGTCGAGGAATCAACCACTAAAGAGAAAATTGACTGGGGGAAAAATAATCGCCCCATGACGACAGAAAAATTTGACGGAATATTCAGTCGTTTGCAAGCTTTTCTGCAGGGTGAAGAACTTTTTGTACAAGATGTTTTTGTAGGCGCTGATCCTGAATACCAGATGCCTATCCGGGTCATAACCGATACCGCCTGGCAAAGTCTTTTTGCACGAAATATGTTCCTGACCTTAAATACGCTTGAAAAGTACAAAACACATATTCCCACGTTTACAGTCATTGCTTCACCTTCCTTTAAGCTGGATCCAAGAGTGGATGGCACCAATAGTGAGACTGCTATCGTGATTGATTTTTCCAAACGTTTAGCGATCGTGGCGAACAGTCAGTATGGCGGGGAGATCAAAAAGTCGCTGTTCACGATCATGAATTTCCTGATGCCGTTGCAAGACGTTATGTCGATGCATTGTTCGGCAAATGTTGGCAAAAAAGAGGATGTCGCGCTGTTCTTTGGATTAAGTGGAACGGGAAAAACCACCCTTTCAGCCGATCCGAACAGAAAACTGATTGGTGACGATGAGCATGGCTGGAGCGATGAGAGTATATTCAATTACGAAGGCGGCTGCTACGCTAAGGTGATCCGTTTATCAGCGGATAATGAACCGGAGATCTATGACTGTACCCGGCGGTTTGGAACTATCCTTGAAAATGTGGTGTTCGATCCAACTTCCCGAAAGATTGATCTGGATGATGATCTTGTAACAGAAAATACGAGAGCCTCTTACCCGATGGATTTTATTCCCAACTCCATCCCGGAGAAGATGGTCAAAGCCCATCCTAAGAATGTGATTTTCCTCACCTGTGATGCACAGGGAGTTCTGCCACCGATTGCCCGGCTGGATATGAACCAGGCGATCTATCATTTTATAAGCGGCTATACATCCAAAATTGCCGGAACCGAAATGGGACTGGGTCTGGAACCTGAGATTACTTTCAGTGCCTGTTTCGGAGCTCCATTCATGGTGCACCACCCATATCTGTACGCGGAACTGTTGAAACAGAAAATTGAGAAACACGGAGCCAAGGTATGGCTGGTGAATACGGGATGGGTCGGAGGAAAATTTGGTGTCGGGAAACGGATCAGTATTCGTCATACACGAAATATGCTCAATGCCGTTCTGGATGGCAAGCTTGATAATGTCAACTACAGAAAGGATAAACTATTCAACTTCGACATTCCACTAACCTGTCCGAATGTACCTGATGATGTGTTGGATCCAGAGAATGCCTGGGGAAATAAAGAGGAGTACTGGATGAAATATGATGCATTGGCATCGCGTTATATTGAGAATTTCAAACTCTTTAGTGAAGGATGTCCTGAAGAGATCGCCAAAGTTGGTCCAAAGCGTTTTAAGTAGTTAATTTCGCAGGTATCATGGCAAAGATTTACACAAAGGGTGGTGATCTTGGAGAGACTTCTCTCCTGAACGGCACACGCGTATCCAAAAGTCACGACCGGGTTGAAGCGTATGGTACACTGGATGAACTGAACTCCTATATCGGGTTGTTACGGGATCATCTTGAGCAGGATCACTACCGGGAGTTTCTTCTCCGGATACAGGAAAATATCTTTATTGCTGAAGCCTGGATCGCTGCCGATCCGAAAAAAACGACAAAAGGATTGCCGGAATTTGCAGAAGAAGAGATCACTCTTCTGGAGCAGGAGATCGACCGCATGACATCCGAACTGCCTCCACTCAATTCATTCATCCTTCCTGGTGGTCATCCTCTTGTTTCGCTTTGCCATATTGTCCGTTCTATTTGCCGCCGTGCGGAACGCAGGGTGATCCGTTTGCAACAACAATCAACAGTATCTCCCGCCATCATCCGTTACCTGAATCGATTGTCGGATTTCTTTTTTGTAATGGCACGAAAACTAGGGAAAGAATCAAATATCCGGGAAATTTCCTGGCCACAAAAAAATAAGTAGAAGATTTCGCTTGACTTTTTGAATTTATTTTATATACTTTTGCAAAATTTTCAACGCAGACCATATGTACTGGACCTTAGAACTCGCCTCAAAACTGGAAGATGCTCCCTGGCCTGCTACCAAAGATGAACTAATTGACTGGTCAATCAGAACGGGAGTCCCACAAGAAGTAATTGAGAATCTTAAAGAAATTGAAGATGAAGGTGAGACCTACGAGCGCATAGAAGACATCTGGCCAGACTATCCTACCAAAGACGACTTCTTCTTTCACGAAGATGAGTACTGAACATCCCGTGGTTACCTGAATATACTGAAATGTACCTTCCCATACTCCCTCAACTGATCAAAACAGGGATGATCGGTGAAACTATTTGTTTTTGAATGCTCCAGGATCAGCATGCCTCCGGTATTCAGCACTCCGGTATTCAGAATTTGCTCCGGGAGGAGCGCAATCCCATCCATTTCATAAGGTGGATCGGCAAAAACCAGGTCAAATTTCTGAAAAGCCTGCCTGAGGAATACATTCACGTTCATCCGACGTGCCGTAACTCCCTCTATCCCCAATCGCTCTACTGTTTGGTTGATAAACTCCACACAACGGCGTTCGATATCAATAGCCAGTATGTCCGTAACCCCTCTTGATACAAATTCGAATGTAATATTACCAGTTCCGGCGTAAAGGTCCAATACCGATGTCTCTTCGAAATCGATCAGGTTGTTCAGCACATTAAAGAGGCCCTCTTTGGCATAATCTGTGGTGGGCCTTACAGGCAGGTTAATCGGAGGACGGATCCTTCTACCCTTGTATATCCCACTTATAATCCGCACTGATTGAGGTTTAACAGAGAGAAGTAACCGTGTTGTGGGATTTCGTTGAACACGTAACTGAAGTTGTACGTCGGATTTCTGTGAGCAAACTCAACCTTCCGGATGTATTTAAAGATCAGGGTGCTAAGTGTTGAATTCTTTGTAATTTTTCCCATCAGGATAACTTCAACCTGGTCGGAATTGAAACCGAGTTGATCCAGGACATATATGGTATAATAAACCAGATCTTCTGGTTGGCGAAATTCAAACATATTCACATAATGGAGTTTGATCTGATCCAGGATGATCAGATCGAACCAGCCATCCCTGACGTTCAGAAATACCTTCGGATGAGCCAGGTGTTCCCTGTAGTTCAGCAAAATACTCTTGATCAGCACACTTGAAATATGAGACATGTGATCGACCGCCAGTGTGAGGGTCAGGATCTCGGCTGATTTCTGCGGGATAGCGAAAATATTGACAGCGTGATAATCGGTCAACTGATCATGAAAAATCAAGTCATCAGGATCGACTTCAATATTGAACGATAACAATTTCTTCTGCTCATCTTCTTCATAGAGTGCTTCAGGAATCAGTGTAGACTTATTTCCTTCCCAGATCACTTTGCATGCCATAAATTTCTTCTTCAGAATGGGCAGAGATGCAACAACCTTTTTAAGGAATGTTACCAGGGGTAGTTTAATTTCCTGTGTGCCAGGCCCCTTTGCAATTGGTGTTTTCAACTCTCCTATCCCGATATATTTATTCGTAACACTATCGAGAATACAGTAGGAAAAGCTTCTCTCCCCTACCTGAACAGAGAGGAAGTAGTTCCCCAGATCAACCTCTTTATAAAGCGTGTCAATCCGGTTAACAGCCGGCAGGATATTGTCAGAGACGGTCATGTTTCGAGTCACAAATATCGGAATAGTGTGGAATATCCGGAAGAAATTTCCAGTTTTTATTAGCCTGATCGATGACACAGCAAAAATGCTCCATGCCATTGGTCACCACCAGGTAGTTCCCGGAGAAAGAGACGTTGTACATAGCTACCTGATCAAATACCCCCTGGGTGATCTCGACCTGAGGAGCTTTACACTCCACAAGAAGAACCGGTTTTCCGTGATTGTTGTAAGCAATGATATCACTCCGTTTCTTCATCTGGTTATAGGTCAGGGAAGCTTCTACCCGAATCAACGACGCCGGATAACCCCTGTGGAAAGCCAGAAAATGAAGTATATGCTGTCTCACCCACTCCTCAGGTGTAAGTGCAATGTATTTTTTTCTGAAATCATCCCAGATCTCAGCACGTTGACCGTTACGATCCCTGATCCGGGTATCAAAAGCCGGTAAGTTCAATGATTCCATGCACTCTTTCCACAAACTTACAGAAAAATATGACAAAACAGTTATTTTTGCGTTACAAGAGATCGATAACCGTTACATGACTTTCGAACATATACTGCAGAACCTGAGAAAGCAGATCTACCACCCGGTCTATCTGCTACATGGCGAGGAACCCTATTTCATAGATGCCATTTCCGGTTACATTGAAGAGAATGCACTGACAGAGACCGAAAAGGAGTTCAATCAGAATATCCTGTATGGTAGTGATGTGGATGCATCTTCAATCATAAGCTATGCACGCAGGTATCCGATGATGGCCAACTACCAGGTGTTGATCATCAAAGAGGCCCAGGAGGTGAAAGACCTGGAGGCTCTGATACCGTATATTCAGGATCCACTCTCTTCGACTATTCTTGTGATCTGTTATAAATATGGAAAAATCGACAAACGGAAAAGCCTGGCAAAAGCGATCGCCAAAGCCGGAATTTTGTTTGAGTCACCCCGGATGTACGACAATAAAATTCCCGGATGGATTGAGCAGTATGTCCAAAAGCATAACTATTCGATCTCTGTCAAAGCCACCTTCATGCTCACTGAATTCCTGGGTGCCGATCTGACCAAAATAGCGAATGAGATCCAGAAGCTGATTATAAATATTCCGGAAAAAACGGAAATTGATGATCACCTGGTGGAGAAGTATATCGGGATCAGCAAAGACTTCAATGTATTTGAGCTGCAAAAAGCGCTTGGCTCAGAAAACGTATTCAAGGCCAACCAGATCATCCGTTACTTCGGAGCAAATCCGAGGGAAAATCCCCTGGTAAAGGTGATTCCAATCCTCTATTCATTTTTTTCAAAAGTATTGTTATATCAGCACCTGCAGGACAAGTCGAGGAACAGTGCAGCTGCCGCGCTTGCTGTTCATCCGTTCTTTCTGCAGGATTATCAGACGACTGCCAAAAATTATCCACCTGGTAAGATCAAAACCATTATCGGCATCCTGAAGGAATATGACCTGAAATCAAAAGGTGTGGGAAACATCTCTACAACAGGTGGGGAACTTATGAAGGAGATGATCTTCAAGATCATGCATTAATTCTGATCCACTTTGTAATCGTGTTCCGAAGACTTGTAGGTGTTCTCTATCTCCTCATAATATTTTTCCTGGATGAACTTCCGGCGGAGTTTTAATGTGGGAGATAACTCCCCGGTCTCCACGCTCCAAAGGTCGGCCAACAACCTGAATCTCTTGATCTTCTCTGTTTGTCCTAACTTGAGGTTAATGCGTTTTACCTCCTCTTGCATCCTGCCTATAATTCTCGGGATTGTGATAGAATCGTAGTCAGTTTGATAGCTGATCTGTTTTACTTCACACCAGCTTCTCAGGTATTCAAAATTAGGAACGATCAGGGCTGCAGTATATTTCCGGTCTTCTCCAATCACGATAATATGATCGATAAATGGAGATTCTGCAAACCGCTGCTCAATCGGTTGAGGCGCAATATATTTTCCGGTTGACGTCTTGAATATCTCTTTTTTCCGATCTGTGATCTTCAGGTATTTTCCATCTATCATCATTCCGATATCTCCGGTATGAAACCACCCCTCATTATCGATTACCTCATTCGTTAGTTCCGGTTTATTGTAATATCCCCGCATCAGGTTTGGACCTCTGCAGAGAATTTCGCCATCCGGGGCGAATTTCACTTCAATCCCGGGTAAGAGAGGCCCAACCGTACCGAATTTAACACCTCCTTTCTCCAGGGTCTGTACGGCGATTACAGGTGCGGTTTCGGTCAAACCATAGCCCTCCATAACCTTAAGCCGGCCTGCCCAGAAAATTCGCGCCAGTCTGGGATGCAGGGATGCTCCACCTGAAACGATGATCCTGACATTTCCACCAAGGATACTTCGCCACTTGCTGAATACCAGGAGATTCGCTATGAAAAGAGCGATTTCATCTCCCCATCTCCGGGTAGGGTCGAGCTCAAAATTATAGCCTTGCCGAAGAGCCCAGAAGAAGACCATCTTTCGTATACCTTTCATGTTTCTCCCCCGGGAGACCATTTTGTTGTAAATTTTCTCAAGCATCCTTGGAACCGCAGCAAATGTATGCGGTCTGACCTCCTGTAAATATGCAGCAACAAATTCCAGTGATTGAGCATAGTAGATTGACATCCCCAGGTACTGATAGACATAATTGAGCATCCGTTCGTAAACATGACATAATGGAAGAAAGCTGAGAGCCCTCTCTTTGCTGGAAAAGTCAGAGATCCTGGCACATTCAAGAAAGTTTGACACGAAATTCCGATGAGACAGCATCACGCCTTTCGGCAGACCGGTAGTGCCGGATGTATAGATTATAGAGGCCAGGTCGTCGGGCAGGATGGAGGCTTTTATCTCCACCAGCATCTCGGGATGAGGATACAATTTCCCTGCTTCCAGGATCTCCGTCCATCGAGGAATATCACTTGTTTCATGAATAGAATAGATCCCTTTCACAAAAGGAAGTTCCGCTACAATAGGTCTAATTCGTTCATAAATCTCCTGATTGTAAACGACCAGGTACTCGATCCGGGCATCAGAAAGGATGTACTGATAGTTTTCTTCACTGATGTTAGGATAGATAGGCACCTGGACAGCCCCGACCTGCATGATTGCCATATCAAACAAGTTCCACTCCGGGCAATTGGCCATTACAGTGGCGATATGGGTTCCCGGTTTAATTCCCAGGTTGAGCAGGCCCAGGCTCAGATCGCGGGTTTGTGTGACGTAATCAACTGCTGAACAGGCATTCCAGACCCCTTCAGATTTCGACAGAAAAACATCCGGTTTGTCGCTGTATTTATCCTGGTAGAGATCGAGTAAATCAAATAACCGTGTGAGAGGCTTCATCCATCATCCTGCTCAAAAAAGGTTATCAATCTTATCAGCGTATTTCCTGAAAATATATGGGCGTTTGAGTTTCATGGTAGGTGTGAGCTCTCCTGTTTCGACTGCCCATTCGGCATCAAGCAGGTCCCAGCTTTTGATCTTTTCCGTATCACCGAATTGTTTATTGTATTTATCGATCTCTTTTTGAAATCTCTTTTTGATGACAGAATTCGCTATAACTTCTTTATTGGATCCAAATGGAATCTCCTTCCGTTCGCAGTAGGATTTAAGGAAGATGAAATCGGGGATCATTAACGCTCCTGCGAATTTCTGGTTCTCACCGACGACGATCAACTGATCAATAAACAGCGACTCTTTAAATACATCTTCAATAAGTTGGGGGCTTACATATTTTCCAAAGGAGGTTTTGAAGAGTTCCTTTTTTCGTCCTGTGATCTTCAGCTGCCCTTCCGGTTCGATATGTCCCAGGTCACCGGTATGAAGCCAACCCTCTTTGTCAATTGTCTCTGCGGTCAACTTATCATCCTTATAGTATCCCTTCATCACGCTGGGACCTTTGACACAGATCTCTCCATCATCTGCAATTTTAACCTCCAGATTCTTCAGCACAGGTCCTACCGTACCGAATTTGATCCCGTGTTCACTGAAATCACAAACAGCAATTACCGGGGATGTTTCTGTTAACCCATAGCCCTCCAGGATATTGATCCCTGCACAGGTAAACAGCCGGCCTAACCGTGGTTGCATAGCCGCTCCGCCGGAAACCATGAGGTTAATCTCTCCACCAAGCGCAGCACGCCATTTTGAATAAACCAGTTTATCATATTTTTTTCGTTTCCATTCATAGAACCTTCCATTGGCACCTTTCAATTCATACCGTTGGGCGAGATGGAACGCACCCCAGAAGATCCAGCTTTTTGGTCCCTTCAGCTTCTGTCCGGTTGCCACCAGCTTATCATACACTTTCTCCAGAAGCCGTGGTACGGTAGACATAATCTGCGGATGAACATCCTTCATGTTATCTGTAATGGTGCCAATATTTTCAGCATAATAGACGGATATACCGAGATATTGGTAGAGATAGTTCAACATCCGTTCATAGACATGGCAGAGTGGAAGGTAGCTCACCGCTTTGTGTTTCTCCCCAAAAGGCGGTATGTACGCGACAGCCAGGAAATTGGAGACGAGGTTATTATGCGTTAGCATAACTCCTTTTTGCGTGCCTGTTGTCCCGGAAGTATAAATGATCGTGG
>JACNKI010000132.1:10319-19291 GCA_014382125.1 Bacteroidota bacterium
ACGATGTTCCATTCCACCCGGTTGGGACTGATCTGGGCGATTCGGTCACCCGGTTGAACGCCCAAAGCAAGAAAGCCATAGCTGATATTGTCAGCGATCTCTCTATACTGTTTGATGTTGATTTTTTTCCACTGGCCATCCTCTTTGGATGCGATCACATCATCTTTCGGCTGAAACTTCTCTTCGTAATAAGGAAGAATGTCAAAAATTCGGGTGACTTCCATGATAATCTGTTTATGTGATGGTTAAAATACCTGTTGATAGTACAATGATACTAAAAAATGGTGACAAGTGAACAAGTGGACAAGTGGGTCAATGGGTGTACTGTTACGTCCTACGTCCCACGTCCTACGTCTTACGTCTCTTCCCCTCTCACGAGATTGGTAGCGCTGGCCTGAGCGGTAGGCATGATCACCAGATCGTTGATGTTGACGTGATCGGGCAACGTAGTAACATAGTAGGTTACCTCGGCAACATCTTCGGCATAGAGCGGAGTGAAGCCATTATAGACATCGCCGGCCCGCTCTACATCGCCTTTGAACCGAACCAGTGAGAACTCTGTATCAGCAGCTCCGGGAGCTACCTGAGTTACTTTAATGTGATGCTCAACCAGATCGATCCGGGTGCCTTTTGTGATGGCATCGACTGCAAATTTTGATCCGCAATAAACAGTTCCATTAGGGTAAACTTCCTTCCCGGCAATGGACCCAATATTGATGATGTGCCCCCTTTTTCTCTGTACCATCAACGGGGAAACCAACCGGGTCATATAAAGCAGGCCCTTCACATTCGTATCAATCATCCGTTCCCAATCGTCGATCACTCCTTCCTGGATCTGATTTAATCCAACTGCCAGTCCGGCGTTATTGACAAGCACATCGATCTCTCTCCATTTCCCGGTAAGAGAGCCAATGGCCAGTTCCACCTCCGCCAGATTCCTGACGTCAAAATGGAGAGCCAATACATCCACACCATATGCATCCTTTAACGATAATTCAAGTTCGTCCAGTAACTTTTTTCTTCGTCCCGTGATGATTACATCGTGACCGTTTGCTGCAAATTTAGTTGCTATCGCCCGCCCGAAGCCTGCGGTAGCGCCAGTTACCAAGATTACTTTGTTCATGATTCCTTCAAGGTTAGGGGTTATTAGTCATTAAGGTCATTAGAGTCAATAAGGAAAACATCCAGCATCCAGCATCCAGCATCAAGTTTTCTCTTCAATCCAACGTCGGGCATTGACGAAAGCCTCGATCCACGGTGTGACTTCGTCTGCTTTCCGGTCGACAGGATAGTAAGGCCACTGCCATGGAAGAACCGAATCTTCGAGGTGAGGCATGATAGCCAGATGCCGGCCGTTGTCAGAAACGATGCAAGCGGCATCATACATCGAACCGTTTGGATTCCCGGGATAAGCTGAGTAGCTAAATTTTGCCGGAATATGGTATCTGCTCTCATCATATGGAAAATTGATCTTCCCCTCTCCATGTGCGACCCACACACCCAATCGTGAGCCACCCAGAGATGCCATCATAACCGAGCTGTTTTCAAGGATATCAATTGATACAAATGTACATTCGAATTTATTGGAAGCGTTCCACGACATCTTTGGTTGCTCCTTGTGATCAGGGTAGATCAGTCCGAGTTCAACAAGCAACTGACACCCATTGCAAACACCAAGACTCAATGTATCTTTTCGCTTGAAAAACCGGTCAAGCGTCTCACGGGCTTTTTCATTATAGAGAAAAGCGCCGGCCCACCCTTTGGCGGAGCCCAACACATCGCTGTTAGAGAATCCTCCTACAAAAGCAATGAAATTTACGTCATCCAGCGTCTCTTTGCCCGAGATCAGATCTGTCATGTGTACATCCTTTACATCAAAACCCGCCATGTACATGGCCCAGGCCATATCACGGTCGCGGTTCACCCCCTTTTCCCGGATGATCGCTCCCCTGATCCCGGTTGGTGCTCTTCTGTTCAGGTCGAGGCCAAATTGCGATGCTTTTCCGGTAAATGAATCAGGGAATCTATATTGCAATGGTTGTGATTTGTAGTTTGTGAACCTCTCCAGTGCGAAGTTCTCTCCACATTGATTCCGGTCGAGGAGGTAGGAGGTTTTGAACCAGGTATCGCGAAGTTCGTCAATGTTGAACCTGAGATCCTGATCACCATTCAGGATCGTCATGTATCGTCCGGGAACCGGCTTGCCAATAACATGATGCCGGACGCCGGATGATTTCATCACCTGGACGACAGCAGCCGGATCCATCACCTGAACCACTACTCCGGGTTTTTCACTGAAAAGGAGCTTTGTAGAATCTGCTTCACCCAACTCCGAAAGATCCAGATCCAGGCCTATCTTTTCTTCTGGAAATGTCATTTCCAGCAGGGTCGTAATGAGGCCACCAGCTGAGATATCATGTCCGGCCATAAGTAACCCTTGCTGGATAAATTCCTGTAGCACATCAAATACGCGGATAAAATAAGCAGGTTCAGAAACATCGGGTACATCACGGCCAATTCTGTTCATCACCTGGGCCAGGCTGCTTCCGCCCAGGTTGAATTCACCTTTTGTAAAAGGAATATAAATCAGCGTCGTATCCTCATCCGGAATCAGGTTCGGGCTGACTACCTTTGTGATATCTGACACTTCAGCCACAGCAGAGATGATCACAGTTCCGGGAGAAAAGACGATCTCCCCATCAGGGTATTTCTGGGTCATGGAGAGTGAATCCTTGCCTGTCGGGACATTGATCCCCAGTGCGATAGAAAACTCACTGACGGCCTTCACGGCTTCATATAACCGTGCATCTTCTCCGGGATTTTTGGCCGGCCACATCCAGTTGGCTGAAAGAGAAACACCCTGCAGCCCGTGACTCAATGGCGCCCAGACCAGGTTGGTCAGTGCCTCCGCGATGGAGATCCGTGATCCCGCTGCAGGGTCTGCCAGAGCCACCACCGGTGCATGACCCAGCGATGTAGCAATTCCTTTTTTACCCTGGTAATCCAGCGCTGTCACCCCCAGGTTATTCAGCGGAAGCTGAATCGGTCCGCATGTCTGCTGTTTCGCTATTTTTCCCGACACCGCCCGGTCTACCTTATTGGTCAGCCAGTCTTTGCATGCGACGGCTTCAAGCTGAAGGACCTCCGATAGAAACTGGTCAACTGGTGAATTGGTTAACTGGTGAATTGGTGAACTAGTGAACTGGTGAGTGGTGACTGGTGAAAACGTTGATTCTGAGGACGAATCGCGAAGGATGGTTTTCGGTGGTTTGCCGAAAAAATCATCGACATCGAGATTGATGGGCCTGGTATCGTCACGACGATCCTCAAAGACCAGCTCATGTTTTTCCGATGTTTCGCCGACGTGATAGATAGGTGTCCGTTCCCGTTCCGCAATTTCGCTGAGGAGAGTCACATCTTCATCCTTCATAATCATGCCCATTCGCTCTTGAGATTCATTGCTCACAATCTCTTTATCCGAGAGTGTAGGATCCCCAATGGGTAATGCATCAATATATATGGTTCCACCGGTTTCCTCCACCAATTCAGAAATTGAGTTCAGGTGGCCTCCGGCGCCGTGATCGTGTATCGCTACCACTGGATTCTTCTCCAGTTCGGTCATGGCACGGATTGCGTTGAAGACTCGTTTTTGCATCTCCGGGTTGGAACGCTGCACGGCATTCAATTCAATCGTGTTTCCATACTCTCCGGTTGCAACAGAAGAGACCGCTCCTCCTCCCATACCGATACGGTAATTATCACCACCCAATACGATGACCTTCTGGCCTCGTTCAGGTGTCTCTTTCAAACTATCTTCTTTCCTGGCAAATCCGATCCCGCCGGCAAGCATGATCACCTTATCATAGCCAAAGGCTTTCTCGTTTTCTGTATGTTCAAATGTCAATACGCTTCCGCAAATCAGAGGTTGACCGAATTTGTTGCCGAAATCACTTGCTCCGTTGGAGGCTTTGATCAGGATATCTTCCGGGTTCTTATAGAGCCACTCTCTTGCTTTCAGATCCTTCTCCCAAACCCGTCCACCATCCAGACGTGGATAAGAGGTCATATAGACCGCCGTGCCAGCTAAAGGAATACTACCCTTGCCTCCTGCCATCCGGTCGCGGATCTCTCCACCAGAACCGGTTGCAGCTCCGTTAAACGGTTCCACAGTAGTCGGAAAATTATGCGTTTCGGCTTTCAGAGAGATCACGGTATCGATATCCCGGATGATAAAAAAATCAGCTACATTCTGTTTCCCCGGAGCAAATTGCTCAATCTCAGGACCATCTATGAAGGCTACATTATCTTTATATGCAGAGATGATAAAATTAGGATTCTCTTTCGCCGTTTTTTTGATCATGTCAAAGAGTGAATCTGTCATCTCTTTTCCGTCGATGATAAAGGTGCCATTGAAGATTTTGTGGCGGCAATGCTCCGAATTGACCTGTGAGAAGCCAAAAACCTCACTGTCTGTAAGTTTTCTCCCGATCTTTTCGCTGAGGGTTTTCAGGTAATTTATCTCCTCATCACTAAGAGCCAGACCCTCTTTCTGGTTGTAGGCAGCAATGTCTTCAATCAGGATGACCGGCTCAGGCTTCCGGTCGATGAAGAAGAGATTCTGGTCAAGATTCTCATAAAGCTGCTGGAGCATTGGATCATAGTTGGCGAGCTGGTGAACTGGCGAACTGGTGACTGGTGAGTCTGTGCCTTCATGCCTCTGTGCCTCCATGCCTTCATAACTAGTAAACTCCTCGATCCTGGTGATTCCCTGAATTCCCATATTCTGGGTGATCTCGACGGCATTGGTGCTCCAGGGTGTGACCATCTCTTTACGTGGACCAACAAACCGGCCTTCGATCACCTCCTGGTCAAGCGGTTTTGCCTCCCCAAAAAGCCATACCAGTTTCTGCCTGGATTCAGGTGTTAAAACCTCTTTTGTTTCAACGGCAAACCAGGAATCAGAACCTTGAAAGAATGTAATCATGAATGATCGTTTTGGTCAATATGTACTTGATGCTGGATGCTGGATGCTAGATACTGGATACAAACTTACTTATCTAGGATCCAGGATCCAGGATCTAGGACGCCAGAAACCTCTCCGCCTCAATTGCCGCCATGCAACCTGTTCCTGCTGCAGTGATCGCCTGGCGGTAATAGTGATCCTGGACATCACCACAGGCAAATATACCCTCTACACTGGTTGCTGTCTTGCCGGGTATGGTTATAATGTAATTTGTTTGGTCCATTTCAACCTGCCCTTGAAAGATTTCTGTGGTGGGTTTGTGTCCGATGGCCACAAAAAATCCAAAAATATCAAGATCCCTGGTCGCGCCAGTTTTAACGTTTTTAATCCGAACGCCTGTAACCCCATCATCATCTCCCAGCACCTCTTCGGGAATACTATCCCAAACCATCTCAATGTTAGACGTATTCAACACCTTGTGCTGCATCGCTTTGGAAGCTCTCAATTCATCCCTGCGGTGAATCATATATACTTTATTGCAAAGTTTTGCAAGGTATGTAGCTTCCTCGGCTGCTGTATCTCCACCACCCACAATTGCTACATCTTTCCCTCGGTAGAAAAATCCGTCGCATGTCGCACAAGCCGATACGCCCATACCCATGAATTTCTGCTCCGACTCCAGGCCAAGCCAACTTGCTGAAGCACCGGTTGCAATGATCACAGTCTCCGCTTTAATCTTCTTTCCATCGTCGGCTTCAACAATGAATGGACGGTTGGAGAAATCCACTTTGGTAACTACCCCGAAGCGAATATCTGCATGAAAGCGCTCCGCTTGTTTTTTGAACTGTTCCATCATTTCCGGCCCTTCGATTCCTTCCGGATAACCGGGAAAATTATCTACTTCCGTGGTGATCGTTAGCTGTCCTCCCGGTTGAATTCCCTGGTATACAACAGGCTTGAGATCAGCGCGTGCCGCATAAATTGCCGCCGTATACCCGGCCGGGCCTGAACCGATAATCAGGCATCGGACTTTTTCACTAGTTGAACTCATAATTCTGTGTTTATATTTTCTGTTTTCCTTCTGATGCAAAGATACAATTTTCCTGGATGCTCGATCCTGGATAATTGCATGAGTGGATGGCTGGATAGATGGATGTACTGATATGTTTTTTACCTAACTATAACAGAGGTTCGATTTTATTCTGTACTTTTATAAGTTAGATTTTACTTTAACGAGCAGCAAACAGGTGATCCGAAAGTATTATATCCGACTATTAATTGTTCTCAGTCTTACCGGTATTGGGCTCCATGATATATCTGCCCAGGTGATGATCTCCGCTACAGGGAAGCCGGCTTCCCTGGTCATCTGCCAGGAGGATGGGACATTCACGCTTTTGATCGCCAATACCACCGGCTCCACCATGTCGGGAGCTACACTGGCTGTTGATCTGCCCTCCGGATGTGTCTATACTCCAGGATCGTCAACTGGAGCTACAGATCTGAATATCAGCAACCTGAACCAGCCTACATTTACGTTGCCTGATATCCTTAATAACACAGCACATGAAGTCACTTACGATGCGAGCCTTATCTGTGGCTACAATAACTCCGACAACTTCAACTATACGGTTACATATAACAGCTCTACCTATACTGGCTTCGATACACCATTGCAGAACTACTATTTTCCCGTACTTGTGATCTCGAACATCACCAACGCCTTTGCTTCTATCCCCGTGGGTCAGACTGTTATACGCGATATCACGGTAGAACAACAGGGTTTGAATGCATCCACTGATACATTGATCATCCTGGATTCTCATACCGCCGATATTGAGGTAATATCAACTAGTATCGGAACATTGTACCCTTATTCTGGACCCGGACCAACGATTGTTGATACGATTATTATCACCGGGTCTGATCTCCCGGGTGGCAATAACCTGTTCGATTATGGTGAATCAATCGTCATATCAGAGACGGTAAAACTCGTGGGTTGTGAAAACGGTCAATCCACCATCAAAGCGATCTGGGGATGCAATAACGAGTATTGTAGCTTCTACGCTGCCTTTCCCTCTGTCTCCCCGCTTGGTGGCTCAACAAGCATCAACATGAATTTTACCGGAAACCGGAAAGATTGGGCGTTTATCGACGATTCAGGATGGGTGGAGTTCGTCGTCACTAACAACGGAAGTGGTTATGGAATCGCATTCAACCTGGTTGTATTAGCCGGTTTCTCTTCTGGGAGTGGTACATATTATCCAAATAGTAACTGGCTCAATGAGATCGACTCCTTTTCCGTCAATGGGAATTACCTGCTTGCCAACTATAATTATGCTTCCGGAGCGATCAATGGCAGGTATTCTCATTATACCACCTTTCCTTTTACCACCGATCCGGACGGCCCAGGTGTAGGATTGGAAGACGAAGACGACGACGGCTATTTCGATGACCTGCCAGTGGGTAATACAATCACCATGAAGGCCCATACCTATTATGACTGGAATGAAGCAATGAGCACCATAGCCACACGGAGTAATTGCGGGTATGGGTGGACCAACAACCGCTGGCAGGCGTTCCGGTTTGGGAATCTTTACCAGGATCAATGTTCTGATACCTATGGCGTAAATTGGATTTCAAATGGTAATCTGACGGTCCTTCAAAGCTATTATACCATCACCACCCTCCATACCATTCCTCCGGATCTCTATGATGCCACAACAGCCTGGATGGAACAAACGGTCAGTACCAATTCGGACCTTTCGGATCAAGCTTGTCCGAATGATTCGGTAGTTTACAAGGTGATACTCCTTCCGGGAATCAACATTGGCTCCGGAACAGCCACGTTCAAGAATGTAAGCATGGGAAATCCGGTTATGAGCGGGGACACTGCGATTTACCAGCTGGATAAGAGCCGTGTATACTCTGGGGGGACCTTCCGTGTTCCGGTAATATTGGATTGTGAAGCGCACCCACCTGCACCCCCACTGG
Source organism: Bacteroidota bacterium (assembly GCA_014382125.1). Taxonomy (GTDB): domain Bacteria; phylum Bacteroidota; class Bacteroidia; order Bacteroidales; family FEN-979; genus QYOJ01. The sequence goes on from JACNKI010000132.1 coordinate 18,274, forward strand.
CCTCCATCTCTACACGGTTACAACTCTGGTGTGATAATCTCTTTCACTCAGACCGCTATTTCACCTATTGGTGCAGCACCTCTCCTATCTTTGGAACTCAATGCCCGATTGGAAACTGTCCTCATCCTTCTATTAACTCCTTTAATGTATCCAGAACGACAATGGGATGGACAGATAACTTTCTTTCAGCCCGCGTCGCACCAGGGACTCCCGGCTTGCGCCTCGACAATGCTATGGCCAGGGACACAATCCGTATTGAAGCCGAAGGCAAACTGAACGGAACTGTCGACAGTCTCTATTTCCGGCTCCAGCACGATGGAATGCCGGGGAACTGGGGCAATCAGCTTTTTTTTGACGTGCTGGCAGATACCCTGATCTATCATGATATTGAAAATGATCGTGTGGATACCTGTACTGGATTGGCACCCCAGGTAACAAACGGTTCGACCTGCTTTCTATCAACTTATTTAGGCGATCTGAATCAACCAGACAGCTGTCTGGCAGGAATCGTATTTTCCGGCGGAGACCTGATTACGTATATCATTTACGGACAGGTGAGAAATGTTTCACGGTATGGGTGGGAAACGGTTCCGGCATTCCGGGGAAGATTCTACTGGGAGGATGAGGGGAACGAAGAGTTTTGCAATGACCGGGGTGTGACCTTTAATGTTCTGGGGAGTAATTATTCATTTTATACCACCACATTCTATCAGCAAATATTGCTGGAAGGGTGTAACGCATTCCAGTATGAAGGGCTGATATACCGGACTCTGGATCCTTGTGGTGGTGATGCGAATTTTCCCAACGAGATACGGCCATACAATGTCCTCGACTCCATGACGTTCATCCTACCGGAAGGATTTGTCTATCAAACGGGCAGCTCCCGTCATGCATATCATGCCGATAATGGAGGCTTGGTGAACCAGGTCATTGCCGATCCATTGATTGATGTAAGTTCCAGTGGCACACGGTTAATATTTGTCAGGGATTCTACATGGGGATATTCAGATTATTACGA
>JACNKI010000025.1 GCA_014382125.1 Bacteroidota bacterium
ATTGATTACGTCACTTCCAAAAAGACCGAAGAGATCCAGGAGTGTGTATTCCTGTTCGAAGACGGCCTTGCTAAAAAGCAAGATGTGAAAACCGGTATCCAGGACAATATGTATATCGAAATTGTATCTGGTGTGAAAGATAGCCTGGAGGTGATTACAGCTCCTTATTCTGTCGTATCAAAAACCCTGAAAAATGACGACAAAGTGAGGAAAGTCGAGCGCAAAGATCTCTTTAGCGCAAAGAAATAATGTCCCTGATCCTAGCCATTGAAACGGCTACCTCTGTTTGTTCCGTTGCATTTGCTCGTAACGGAAACCTTCTCTCGATCCGTGAGATAACCACACCCAATGCTCACTCCTCCATATTGACCATACTAATCGAAGAACTTTTTCGTGAAGCTGGTCTCAGGTATGCAGATCTAGATGCTATTGCCGTGAGTATGGGCCCGGGATCTTACACCGGTTTGCGGATTGGAGTTGCGACTGCCAAAGGACTGTGCTACGGCCTTGATAAACCCTTGATTGCTATTCCAACACTCCAGGCGATGGCGGTGGGAATTAGGTTCAAGGTTCAAGGTTCAAGGTTCAAGGCAAATAAATCAATTTCGAAAATCGAAAATCGAAAATCGAAAATCGAAAATCTCTTTTGTCCGATGATCGATGCCCGGCGAATGGAGGTTTACTGTGCCGTGTATAATGAAGACCTGAAGGAGGTTTTTTCGACAGACGCCAGGATCATCGATGAGAACTCTTTCCGGGAACTGCTGACCGGTCATATCCTCATCTTTGCCGGAGACGGTGCTGCCAAATGCAAACCGTTCCTGGCCTCACATCACCATACCCGGTTCATTGATGACTTCCAGGCTTCATCCCAATACATGATCTCTCTTGCAGAAAAACGGTTTCAGTCAAATCAGTTTGAAGATCTGGCTTACTTTGAACCCTACTACCTGAAAGATTTTGTAGCAGGGAAACCGAAGGTAAAAGGGCTGAGTTGATTATCTCAACAGCACACAACGCATGGTAAACGTAGCATCGTTGGCTTGCAGCCGGTAGATGTAGATCCCGCCGGGGAGTTTCTGTCCGGCATCATTGGTTCCATCCCATTTTACGTGATAATTTCCGGTTGGGAGTGATTTGTTCACCAGGGTTTTTACTTTCTTCCCATTGCTATTGAATACTTCCATCATTACATTTGATATTTGTGTGAGTGTATATTCAATCATGGTGGTTTCTGCAAAGGGATTCGGATAATTCATTGAGAGCGTACCCTGGATTCTGCTCTGATCTTCAATCGAGGTATACAATCCCTGGTTGACGGCAATCACGACAATTTGGGTGTCAATTTCACTGACCACGATCAAGTTGTCGTAGTAAAATTCCATTTCCCCCTTAACAGGAAGAGGAAGAACAACATTCAGGTCAATTGATTCACCTGGAGTCATTGTATGAGGAAAGCTTGTGAAGGGCCAGGGATCGACCGACCATGGGAAAGGAGAACCAACGTCTGATTCCTGTTGAACATAGAGCAGATCCATATCGATAGCCGTATTATTGTTAATGGTTACGATCTGGCCATCCAAACACTGACCTGGATTCTCAAAAAAGAGCGTATCCGCAGTCAGCGTCACATCGGGAGTGATGTAGGTCGTATCTCCGGTAAGGCACCCGATGCCGGTGATCACCTCTTCGGTGGTGTTGTCGAGCACAAAAGCCAGCAATTCACAGTTCTCCATGATGTAATCGGTTGCTGAATAATCGTATGTAAAGGTTCGGGTGTAGAAGGTTCCTGCCGTGCCATCGGTAACGATTGGATCACCCCACTGTTCGACAAAGGCCTCGCGGAAAGTATGCTTGTGAGTATACTGTCCGGAGGCTCCAGACTGCTGGGAGACCAGGTCATTTTCAGCAAGAGTTACCATCAGGTTGTGGTCACCGGGGAAGTCTTCGGTATAATAGATATCCACAATCACAGTCAGGATACTGGTTCCTTCATCGTAACTGGTCGCCATCCCGACATTCATCGGAGAGGGTTCGGCCAGGATGGTGTTGGTGTGTCCTGTCCAGGCTCCTCGGCTTAGAAGTCTTTCGCCAGATGTCCATTGGCGACGTTGGACAAATGCACTGGGCATGAATCGGCTGGTGCCGCAATAAGGCATTGTGTAAAAGGCGTCAGCATAATGCCTCCTGAAATCCGGGTCACCGGGATAAGGTAGTGTAAAACTTGAGTTGAAAGGATGATAAGCCACGCAGAAAGCCCGGCCGGGATTATCGGCCAGAATCTGGGCCATAATCACGTGACCTTGTGGGCAAAACGTACAACGTACCCCAGTAAACTCTTCCAGGATGGCGTTTTTATCTAAACTCTCCATCGGCACATAATGTTGTGCCATAAGGATGCCTGGAAACAAGAATAGCATCGTTGCCATGGCAAAAAAGCGGATAACTGTTTTCATGTCTAAAAGATTTGGTTTTTGGTTTCTGAACGATAAAGATACATAATCTCAAAGAAATCCCTTCGGATTTTCGATATACTACTCCATTTCCGTGATGAAGTTTTCCCCTGAATTCATGGCAGATCTATATTCAATCACTGATTTTGCTATATTTACAGCGGAAAAAGTAAAGTAGTGAGGTAGCGAAAACAGAAATACAGAAATACGAAATACTTAAAATGAAAATCGATAACCATTGCCTTGAGTTTTGAACCTTGACCTTTGAACCTTACATAAGATTCAAAACCCGTGTCGTCAATATCGGGGATGTGCCGATGGGTGGAGATTATCCTATCCGGGTTCAGTCGATGACAAACACGCTCACGCCCGACACAAAAGCAACAGTGGAGCAAGCGGTCCGGATGATTGAAGCCGGCTGTGAATATGTTCGGATCTCCGTGCCAGGGATAAGGGAGGTAGAGAACCTGCAAAATATCAAGAAGGAGTTGAAAAGTCGCGGTTTTAATGCACCGCTTATTGCTGATGTTCATTTTAATCCGAAGATCGCTGAAATCGCAGCATCAGTTGTCGAAAAGGTGCGGATTAATCCAGGAAACTATATTTCAGATTCAAGATTTAAGGTTCAAGACTCAAGTAAAGAATATCCAGCATCCAGTCATCCAATATCTAACATCCAACATCCAAGATCAGACCAAGAGTACTTCGAACAAGTTTCCAACAACCTCTCCCCTCTATTAAAGATTTGCCGAGAACATGGAACAGCGATCCGCATCGGTGTGAATCATGGATCGCTATCTGAACGGATCATGGAAAAATTTGGTGATACTCCTCTGGGTATGGTTGAGTCGGCTATGGAGTTTGCCCGGATCTGTGATCATCAGGGATTCAACGACCTGGTGCTCTCTTTGAAATCTTCCAACACGAGAGTGATGATCTTTGCCAACCAGTTGCTGGTGAAACGGATGAAGGAAGAGAAGATGGATTATCCATTACATCTTGGAGTGACGGAAGCCGGCGCCGGCGAAGATGGACGACTGAAATCAGCTGTCGGGATCGGCAGCCTTTTGGCTGATGGTATCGGTGACACCATCCGGGTTTCCATTACCGAAGATCCGGAATATGAGATCCCGGTAGCTTATGGAATTCTGCAGGCTACCGGTGTGAGGATCACGAAAACCGAATTCATCTCCTGTCCATCCTGCGCACGAACG
>JACNKI010000024.1 GCA_014382125.1 Bacteroidota bacterium
CAGAGATCCCTTTTTTATTGATATTCCGAATCCCTTCTGTTGAAACCCTGATGGTAATGGAACGATCCTCTTCCGGGATGTAAAACGTTTTTGTCTGGAAGTTGGGTTTGAATACCCGTTTGGTCTTTTTATGAGAGTGAGAAACTTTGTTTCCCGACATGTATGTCTTGCCCGTAATTTCACAAATCCTTGCCATCGCTGTGATCTTAAAATAAATGGTTCTTCAAAATGGAGTGCAAAAATACGCGTATTAATTCAAATTTACAAATCATTAAGTAATAATGCTACCTTTGAAGGGATAGTTAGTTAAACAACTCACCTCTTCCCACCCATATCCTATGTTTTAATCCAAAAATCGACAAAATCCCCTTTGTAATCGATTTTCCTTTCCGGTCTCGATGATTCCTTGTATTTTGAGCGCCAAATCAAGAAATAAACACATCATTATGAAAAAACTGACCAGATCTCTGAAATGGCCACGCCTGGCCATTTCTGCTTTTGTTTGTGTAATTTTGTCAGCTCTCATCCTTACAGGATGTAAAAAGCACGACATGCGCGGATTTAAACTAGTTGAAAAACGATTTGTCACGGAATTGAATGCCGAGTGTTACCTTTACGAACATGAAAAGAGTGGCGCTCACCTTCTGAAGATTGACTCGGATGACCCGAACAAAACATTTGCCATCGCGTTTAAAACCTTCCCGGATTCTGATGCAGGCACGCCGCATATATTGGAGCATTCGGTACTGAACGGATCAAAGAATTTTCCGGTGAAGAGTCCCTTTGATGTTCTTCAAAAAGGATCGCTGAACACGTTTATCAATGCGTTTACCGGGAAAGATATGACCATGTACCCGGTAGCCAGCATGAACGACAAAGACTATTTCAACCTGATGCACGTCTACCTCGATGCTGTTTTTAATCCGTTGATCTATGACGATCCCCGGATTCTGAAACAGGAAGGTTGGCATTATGAACTTGAAGATGTAGAGAGTCCTGTTGTTTACAAAGGTGTTGTTTATAATGAGATGAAAGGATCATTCTCCAATCCGAACCGCGTACTGAATTATGAGATCTACAAAAATCTCTTTCCGGGTAATCCTTACGGATTTGAGTCCGGAGGTTATCCATCTGCAGTCCCCACACTAACAAAAGAGGCTTTTCTAAACTATCATAAACGATATTATCATCCGGATAACAGCTACATTGTTTTGTATGGTGATGCCAACCTCGAGAAGGAGCTGGCGTTTATCGATTCGGCTTACCTGGCAAACTATGAGCGGAGCGATAATCCGGTAACCATCACCGACCAGACTCCGTTTGAGTTGATGAAAGTCGCTAAGGCTTATTATCCCGTGTTGGAGGGATCCAAAACCGAAAATCAGACATTCCTCTCCTATAGTTTCGTTGCCGGTCACAATACCGACCAGGAACTTTCATGGGGATTGGATATCCTTTGTGATGTACTCGTCAACCAGGAATCGGCGCCCGTTCGCCTGGCTCTCCAGGAAGCCGGGATCGGTCAGGATGTTTATGCATCAGCTTCCAGCTACAACCAGAATGTGGTTCAGATTATTGTGCAAAATGCAAATCCTCAGGATAGAGAGAAATTCCTGGAAGTGATCACAAATACCCTTAAGGAAGTGGCTGAAGAAGGCGTCGATAAAGAAGAGGTTGAAGGTGTGTTAAACCGGATTGAGTTCCAGTTGCGTGAAGGCGATAATGCTCAGAAAGGGCTGATTTATGGATTCCAATCCCTCGCCGGATGGTTCTTTGCCGATGACCCATTCCTGACACTTGAGTGGGAAAAGCCACTGGCAGAATTGAAAAAGGGGATAGACGGGAATTATCTTGAATCTGTCATTACAAAATATTTCCTGAATAATCCTCACACACTGGAACTTATACTGGAACCCAAACCGGGATTAGAAAAAGAAAACATCGCTGAGACACAGGAGGTGTTGAAAGCTTACCAGGCTTCTCTGACAAAAGAGCAGATAGAAGAGTTAGTCACTGAGACCAGAGAACTGATTGAATATCAGGAACGGGAAGATACACCTGAAGCACTGGCTACCATCCCGTTGCTTGATATCGCTGACATTAATCCCAAGGCTGAGTGGTTTGCCATACAAGAGACAGAGGTCGCAGGAGTACCGGTACTCCATTGTGATCAGTTTACCAACAACGTGGTCTATATGAACCTCGTGTTCGATCTTCGTGTCTTACCACAGGAGCTGATCCCATACGCCTCCCTGCTTTCGAATATTCTCAGTTTACTCAATACTGAGAATTACACCTATGGCGAGTTAAATAAAGCGCTCAATATCAATACGGGGATGTTCAACGTCTCCCTTCCCTCTTATCTGGAAGGTTCTGATGACACTAAGCTGATCCCGAAATTTGAGGTCACATCCAAAGCCATGGGAGATAAAGTAGCCAAGATGTTTGAGCTAACCGGAGAGGTATTGAATAATACGCTCTATTGCGATGTGGAGAGACTCAAAACGGTGATCGATAAGCATCAGGCCCAGCTTGATGGATCTGTGAAGCGAAACGGATACCGATATGCTTCCCGTCGCCAGTCATCGTATGTCTCTAACCGTGGCATGTTCCGTGAACTAACCGGAGGACTCGATTACTACTGGTTTGTTTCCGACATCGCTAAGAAGTATGATGAGAATCCTGAGAAAGTGTGTGAAACGCTTGCCAAGGTGGCTACCCTACTTTTTAGCAAGCAAAACCTGATCACAACCACCACCTGCCAGAATGACCGGATGAAGCTTTTTACCGAAGGGCTGACCACATTCGTTGCCACACTTCCGGATGAAGCCGTTACATTGCAAGACTGGGCGCTCGATCCAACAAAGAAAAATGAAGGAATTCTGACTCCTTCCAAAGTACAATATGTAATTGAAGGAGCAGATTTCAAAACACTGGGATACCCCTGGGATGGCAAGATGCGGGTATTGAACCAGATCCTCTCAACCGACTATCTGCAGACACGGATCCGGGTGATGGGCGGTGCTTATGGCGGATTTAGCATCTTCACACCATACGGGATTGCTACCTTCAACTCCTATCGTGATCCGAATCTTAAAGGGACATTGGAAAATTATGCCGGTATTCCAGAGTACCTCGATGGTTTTGAAGCCGATGAGAAAACCATGACACGTTATATCATCGGAACCATTGCAGGGCTGGATAGGCCATTGACACCTTCCCGGAAAGGAGAGCGAGCCGTGAACTACTACTTCACCAAAACCTCACAAGCGGATCTGCAGAACGATCGTGATGCCATTCTGGAAACCTCTGCTGAAGATATTTCGGCCTTCGCAAATATGATGCAGGTTGTGCTGAATCAGAAAGCCTATTGCGTTTATGGAAATGCCGGAAAGATCGAAAAGAACAAAGACCTCTTTGAACATCTTGTGAAGCTGGAGAAATAGTTCAATCACAGGCAGATATAAGTAGGTCGCTTATCGACGGATTGTATTCGATCATCGATATATTTTGTTTACCCTTGCCCGGAACCCTATTTTTGAATATTCATTGTTATTTTTGCCAGCATGAATGACCAAATTTCCAAAGAGAAGCAGAGAAGTCCTGTCAGAAAATGGATCCTCCGGATCTTATTATTCCTGTTTTTCTGGTTGATCATTTTCT
>JACNKI010000040.1 GCA_014382125.1 Bacteroidota bacterium
GTTCCCCTTCGCAGCGTCTTGCACGGTTGTTGGAGCATCATCCTGAACTAAAGATTCCTGATACATTATTTATCCAGGACACAATCCCTCTTCCGTTCATCCAGGTCGATACTACATGGCATATCGATAACCTCAACGAAACAGCTTTTTTATCAAAAGATCGTCTTGAAGTATCACTTCAACGCCTATTCGACACAATCTACCTTCAAGGAAAATGCAACTCCGACACCATCTACCTTGAACACCAGATTCCGGTTGAAAAGATCAAACTTGTTAAACAAGACAAACTCGATCAATTAATCTCTCAGATCCCCTGGATCGTGGCGGGGATTATTGCAATGGCCCTGCTGATAATAGTTCTTTTTATTCGTTTAAAGTAGGATTGTGCAAAAGTGATTATAACGATTAGGTAATGTTGATAACACGAACGGAACTTTTCCGCAATAGCCAACTCTTTCCGTAATTCTGGAATAATATAATATCTCCCATATCATTCGGATTACAACATTCGGATTACAATCATTCAGATTGATCATCTTATCCAAAACTGACCTCAAACGAATGAAATTAATTGTTTGGTATAATACGTTATATGCATAAAACGATATATTTCAGTATTTTACAATGAATAGATGTGTCAAATTATTGAACATTGATGTCCAATTTTTTTACACTTCAATCAACACTTTATTCACTATAATTCTTAAACAATTGAATATCTGATAATTACATTAATGGTATAATATTTGCATAATATTATCTCTGTAAAGAAGAATAAATAAACGTCCTTTCACCTTAACAAACAAAACAAGATTGTAGTAACTCTGCCAACAATGTTAAAAAAGGAGGTATAGGCCAAAAAACCAAAGCTCCTCAATACAAGACTCTCATTTCGAACTATTTTCTCACTATTTGGTCTGCCAAATAGTTTGTGATATATTTTTCTCAAATATATCCTATCCTCCCTAGGTAAAATGTATTGTACTACACCCAATTATGTGAAATCTACTCAGATGTTTAGATTGTTTTTAAAAGAATATATCTAATACACGAATCGATTATTGTTATAGCATAATTAATCCAGAATGAACCAATTAAACCAATTCAAAAGCCCATATAATGAAAAAACTTCTCTTCTCTTTCGGCCTTGTATGCTTCGCACTCTATTTGAACGGACAGTATTTTGGAAGCATATCCACTCAACAATCTGACCTCACCTTTTCAACAAAGGATGGTTTTGATATAGTTGAGTTAAATGAAAAACATTTTATCAATCAAATTGGAGAACCACAATTACCCGTAAAAATTTTCAGCTATGTGCTGCCAATCGACGCAAAAGATGTAACTGTAAATGTAACAAATACTTCTTCATTACAAATAACTAGCACTTATTTGATTTATCCTGCCCAACCTCCTTCAGTACCTGATGGGAATCCACCACCTGCATTTATACCACCATCAGAGGATATTTATAACTCATCTAATCCATATCCTGGTAAAATTGTTGAGATTACCGATGTTTCTTGTCTTATGGGTTATAAAATCGTTTCTATAACAATCTATCCTATTGAATATATCCCAATAAATCAAGTAGTATATCTCTATTCTTCTATTGATTTCGTTATTAATTATACGTTAGGAGCTGACCCAATTCAGTTTCCTGTTTGCATGTCAAAATTCAGAAAACAAGCAGTCAAAGAAAAAATTAAGATCCTTGTGGATAATGATTCAGATATTGAGAATTACAGCAGTGAATTTAATAATATTCCGGAGGATGGATCATTATTAAATCTGCCAATACAGGAGCAATATCCAGGGAATCTTGGAATAATTCCCGATTACCTGATCATAACAACACAATCGTTGAAACAAGTATTCATTGACGAGGTTATCAAAGAAAAAAATAGAAATGGTATGCCAGCGATTATTGCAACCCTTGAAGAAGATATAATAGGAAAATACAATGGATGTGATACCGCTGAACAAATTCGAAATTTCATTTTAAAGTTGACACTGAACATTGGGCCTCATTTGTATATTTTAATTGGGGGTGATGTCAATTTAATTCCTGCGCGATTTTGTTATATTTCAGGTCAAATAGCTCCGACGGATTTATATTACTCCGCGGAACCTGGACCATGGAACAATAATGGCAATTCTATTTTCGGTCAAAGTAAGGATGGCCCTGGGGGCGGTCACGTAGATGACTTACCTCAACATATTCTTGGGAGGCTACCAGCCAGAAATGAGGATGATATTATAAGGTATGTGGAAAAAATGGAGGAATACAGAAACCTTCAATAGTATGACTATAATACTCAGCAATTTATTGACATAGATAATGGATTTATTCAGAACCTTCTTGCCATTATTGGCCTTCCTGGATTAGGCTATAATGACTGGGCGGAGGACATTGAAGATCAATTTACACCTCAATATGTGCCATCTTATATTAATAGACATAAACTATATTCTACTGATGTTAATGGACCGGGTACGTATGAAGAATTAACGAAAAACAGCGCAATTAATAACTTAAATAAGCAATCCCCGGACGGATTTAATATCGTTTTTCATTGTGATCATTCCGGACCATATACAATGGGTGTTGGAGATATCGAATACGGTGATCTTTTATATAAATCCGACGTTATGAATTTGCATAATTCCCATACACATCATATTTACGTGAGCGTTGGGTGTAGAAATAATGATTTTTCGTTAGCATCCATATCTAAAGAGTTTTTAAAAAACACAACCGGGGGGGGAATTGCATTTATTGGTTCATCAACTTCTTTTGGATATGGTCCTAACCATACATTCGGTAACTTTTGCAATCATGTTTATTATGATGTTGATGCTAATTTAAATCACCTCGGGGATGCCTTTACTATTGGATTTCAACCATCTACAATTGAACCGAGACACAGAAGAAGGTTCAATTTACTTGGTGATCCTGCCCTGGAAGTGTGGGGAAAAGCACCTAATGTAATTCCGTTATCGGTGACAACAAACCTACCTTCCTTAGTTACAGGCCCTAACAATCTTTCCTTTACTATTCACAACTTGCCAGATGGAATTAATGCCAGATATTGTGTGTCAAAAGAGAATGAAATTTATGTAGTTGATTATGTCCTCAGTACCGGAGGTTCAATTGATGTCCAACTTGATCCAGAGGAAATCAAACCAGAATCAATAGGGGAAGTGACAATCATGGTAACAGCAAAAAACTATGTGCCTGTAAAAATAGAGCTTGATGTCAGTCCAAATCCAAATGCAAATTTATTTATTTCATCATTTGATATTTTTGATAATATTTCATCATCCACCGGAAACAATGATGGGATAGTTGATGCAGGAGAAACATTTGATTTGGAATTAACATTACAAAATAGTGGCAACAATCCATCTGGCGCAATAAGCAATTCAACAATAGTATTGGATCCAAATACGGTGGCGATTCAAATTATTAATAATTCATCAAATTTTCCGAATATCAACCCAAATGATACGGGGCTTTCAAATCCCCCTTTTAAAGTGAAAGTTGACAATTACCATCCTGATTTATATAAGAGAAAGTTTGTTTTAGATATTCCTTTGGGGATTGGGAATCAATCGGATTTTTTCTTCGTAACTCCACATGCGCCAATATTTTCAATTTATTCGACAGAAATTACGACAAATCTGCCAAATAATAATTTAGAGAACGAAGCAATCGTCTATTTGACCATTACGTTAAAAAATTCCGGTAGCGGCACTGCCTTCCCTGGAATAGCGACACTCACAGCAAGTGGTAGCCAAACACCTAATTTAATTACATTCATAAACTCAACTTCAACATATGATGCAATTCCAGCCTATTCATATGGATCACAAAATACTTCCTTTGAATTCCAATTGAACTCGGATTGGAATAATGGTCCATTGATTTTTAATCTGAATTTAACTCCAAATCCACAAATTGGAATATCATGGAATAGTGATGATATTAATCTTGATAAACCACCTCAAATTTTGAACCTGATAGGGGAAGGGTTTTCAGATCGAATAAAATTATCTTGGGATACCTGTAGTAGATGCGCAGGGTATAATGTTTATCGAAGTAATACCTCATTATCGGGGTATCAAAAGATAAACTCATTAATTATTCCTCATTACGCATATTACGAGGACATTAATCTACAGCCTATTACAACTTATTATTATAAAGTTAGTGGTATTTCTGAATCTGGGGTTGAAGGCCCACTTTCAGATTTCGTGGAAGTAAATACTACACTGCCAATTCATGAAGGATGGCCAAAGACTGTCAACAGTTCGGTTGGCACATCAACAGAAGGCTCTCCAATAACCGAGGATGTTGATAATGATTTAATGAAGGAAGTATTCTTGACTATTAGAGGAGTAAACTCGGGGGCCATCTTGGGATTTAGAGAGAATGGAGATGAATATGTAGAGTTTGACCATAATACGACAGAAACAGGTGGATTTTATCATTTTATTAACTCCGCAGGAGATGCAGGGGCAGAAGCTACCTCTACACCTTCAATAGCAGATGTTGATAATGATGGGAAAAATGAAGTAATTGTTACAACAAGTAAAGGGGATAATGTTGATTATCAAGAGAAAATCTTTGTGTTCTCCACATCTGAATTAGATAGTTATGGGTATCCGGTAATTGAAAAGAGTAAGTTTATATATCGAGATTTCAAAGGCCCTGTATTGGCTGGAATTGAGACTGACAACCCCGACCAGATTGCACAAAAGTCTGACTGGGGTTCTGGATTCAATTTGTTAAATAGCTCTAGTGCTACTTTATCCAATTATGTTGATCCATTAACACAAGCAGAGTGGCCTGTAACATTCTCAGATCAATGTCCTGGAGGTGCTGGTCTGCCTGTTATTGCGGATCTTGATGGAGATGGCTTTAAGGAGTATATAATCGGAATTGATAAACATCCAGGTGGTCAATATTGCACGCAACCTACTCAAGCTGGAATATATATATTCAAAAATGATAAAACCTCTTTCAAACCCGGAACCCCTATTAATCAGCCATTTTACTATCATGACGACCATAGAATGGATAGTCCTCCAGTAGTAGCTGATATTGATAACAATGGTACTCCTGAGATCCTGTGCGTTTCTGCAGAAGACATTTATAATAACGAAATATTTGGTCATGTATTCATATTGCAAACTAATGGCGAATGTCATCCTAATTGGGAGTATGATGATAATAGACATAGAGTTGAGCTCACTATCGAGGGAGGTATTACAGCATTTTTACCAGCACTAAGTGTCAGCGATGTTGATGATGATGGATATTTGGAAATCTTTATCGCTGATAAAGACTATATATATGCATGGAATCATGACGGATCGGTTCTAAATCACTTCCCAATTTATGTTCCAGGTCTCGAATGTAGATTTATTAGCCCACTTCTATGTGACATAGATGGTGTCACAGATCCAGTTACTCACAAACAGGATATTGAGGTAATTGTTGCATCGAATTCAGATAGTATTTCTGCACAGGGAATTCATGCTTATAAAATCAGTACAGGTCAGAAAATTCCAGGATGGCCTCTCAAATGTGGAAAAGTAAAAGCGACCCCTTGCATTGATGATGTTGATATGGATGGGAAAAATGAAATTATTGCATCGTCCGCAGAGATTGTCTATATGTGGGATACTGAAGGGAAGGCAAATTATGTGTTGTGGGGCAAATTCCGGCTGAACAATTACAACAATGCTGTTTACACAGAACCTTGCATCTATTTGCCTGGAAATGAAGAGATAACCGGTGATGTTACCTACTATGATGATATTATAAAACAAAAAGACATTATTATTAAGGAAAATGCCACTCTCACAGTTAGAGGTACATTATACATGCCAGCTACTGCTGGAATAACTGTTGAATGCAGTACGAATCCAGAAGTAAATGGTGGAGGCAAGCTTATCATTGATGGAGGCAAAATCACTACCAAATGTGAAGGATTCTGGCTAGGAGTGGAACTTTATGGTGATCCTGCTTATAGCCAATCAGATCGCACTCCATCAGGGGATTTGATTCAAGGAGAAGTGAAAATTATTAATGGTGGAGCTATCCTTAATGCTGAAATCGGTATTCTCGCTTCAAAACGTTCCAGTGAGGATGATGACCGTTTATATGGATATACCGGAGGGCATGTTTTTGCTGATGGTGCTTATTTTGTAAATAATAAGATAGCTGTTCAGCTGGATCCATATCCAAACTTCCCGAATTGTTCTATGTTCAGGGATTGTCGTTTTCTAACAACTGGGGAATTGCTGGATGGTTCGGGTGCACATGATTATTTCGTTAAACTGCTCGGTGTGCATACGATTCCCTTCCTGGGTTGCACCTTTAAAAACACCCGAAGAGATTCTGAGGTTCACTATTCAAACCGTGGCACAGGAATTTTTACTGAAAACTCTGATTTTTATGTGAATAGCGTTTGCCTTGAACCTGTACACCCCTGCAGTAATTACCAGCCGACAACATTTGAAAGGCTCACCCGCGGTATATATGCAATGAACAGTGGTGAATCAACAGGGCTTTATATGACTCAAGCCGAATTTTTGGATAATTACCAGGGAGTATACTTGAGTGGTTTTACCGAACTTGCAAATGCGCTTATACACAGTAATAAATTCAGGAATTATCCATATAGCATATGGTCATATGGATTATATCTGAATGAATGTTCAGGCTATCATGTGGAAGACAATGAATTTTATGAGGTCTCTCAGAGTCCGATGACAGTGGGATTAATTGTGAATGAATCGGGTCCACTGCCAAATGAAATCTACAGGAACAGATTTTATGATTTAAAATTAGCGACTCTATCACAAAATATAAATAGAAATGCTGATCCTGGTTTAGGTGGTTTATGCTACAAGTGTAATAAATTCATAAAGGATGACTTAAGTGGGGGAACAAACAGAGTGGATTTCACAATTACTTTCGATGGAGATCCAACTAATAAAGGCATTGCGCATCATCAGGGAATATATGTTAGCCAGAATAATTATTCAGCGATTGGTAACATGTTTGATCCAAGTCCTGAGTCTTCTCATTATGACTTCTATAATGAAGGGACTTTTATTCAATATTATTTTACAGACGAAAGCGTTAACCAATCTTTATTCAGAACAGAACCCTGGCCAAATGATCTATACAAGTATGGTCTTCTTGGAAAAGAACCGAAATATGACTATTTCTATCCCGAAGAATATTGCCCCTCCACAATTGAAAGTGGAGGATCAAGAGATGGTATGGAACATGCAACCGAACAATCAGAACTCCTCTCAAATGAACTTTCTGCACTCGTTGATGGTGGATCTACTCTGGCATTAAACCTGGATGTAGCAACCAGTATCCCTCCCGAAGCGCTTCAGACAAGAGATGAATTATTATCAGAATCTCCATATCTTTCTGATACGGTGATGAAAACTTCCATCACAAAAGATGAAGTTCTAGATAATGCAATGATTCGGGATGTTCTGGTAGCAAATCCACAATCAGCAAAATCCGATCAAATAATCAATATGCTGGAAGACAGAACTGTTCCTATGCCTGATTACATGATGGCCCAGATCCTCGAGGGAGAAGATACAATAAGTTCAAAAGAGATACTTGAATCAAAGAGAGCATATTGGGAAGGAGAAAAAGCTAAGGAATATCAACGGTTACTCCGACATTATAAAGGTGATTCAATAAATCCCCCTACCGAAGATAGCCTAGCCTGGTTATTTGCATACAGAAATTCCCCCGGGGCCTATTACGACTGGGCAACATGGCACCATAAACATAGACGGTTCAACCAGCAGGATAGTATTTTGAATTTAATTCCCTCGATGTTTTCGTTAACATATTCACAGCAGTCAACGCATCAAGCATATTTTGATCTGTTTGAGATTAATTCACAACTCATGGTTGATTCATCTATTGTATTCAATGTTGATAGTCTGAAACAAATTGTTCTTCAAAACATTGTGTTAAATAATAATGATTTTCCTGGTGCTTACGCCAGAAATATTCTGATCGCTGCCGGGAAGATTACATATCAGGAACCCATTATTCTACCGGACACAAGTCTTAAATCTAAGAAAAGAGACAGGTATCGTGGAGTAAAACTGCCATTTGAGATAAATATCCTGAAGGTTTATCCTAATCCGGCACACGACTATTTTGTTGTCGAATATCATTGGGAAAGTGCTCCAAATTATGGATTTATTCATATGTATGATATTGCCGGAAAAGAGGTCGGATCATTCTCAATTACCGGGAAACAGAACCAGGTTATTATTCCCACAAAAAAACTCCAATCAGGGGTGTACCTTTTAATCCTTGAGATTAATGGGAAAAAGCTTGACTCTGTTAAAATAAGTATTATAAGATAAATAACTTGTTATTCTTAGTTGCTAGAAATAATTTTTTCAGATTACTCGTCTGGATTCTTTGTACCTTAGCAATGATGAAACGGGTAAATGTATTCTTCTTTATAATTTTTGCCCTTTATTTTGTTAATGAAGGGATAGGTCAGTCCTGGCAAAAAGTATATTTTCCAAATACAGGCCCATGGGGTGTTATTGAATCATATGACAATGGATTTGTAATTGCTGGTATGTATTATTCGAATTTTACTGTTCATTGGGGATTAATATTGAAAACTGATATCAATGGCGTCGTCCTTTGGCATAAAAGAGTTGGCACTTATAATGATGGAACAGTTGTTTACGATATCAAGCAAACCAATGATGGAGGTTATATTCTGACAGGAGCAACGTGTCAGGTTAATGAAAAAACAGATCCTTACATTTTGAAGTTAGATGCTTGTGGAAACATAGATTGGTGTCGGATTTACTCAACCCCTGGAGATGATGATATAGGGAAAGCTATTTCTCCAGTCTCAGATGGTTATATTTCCTATATTTTTCGACATGGTGACGATTCTATTCAACCACAGATATGGCTATTTAAGCTAGATGATTCCGGAGATGTTATCTGGAAACAATCGTACGCCCAGACAGACACCTTATTGAGACATGAACTTTGCTATACTTTACATGTTACGAATGATGACTATTTTTTGCTTTCGGGTTATTGCTATTATCCTGATTCTATTACTGGTCAAACCTCTTATTTGAAACCTTTACTTATCAAGGTAGATCAATTTGGAAATTATGAATGGGAATTACCTTGGTTCAAAATAAATGGAGAGATTTACTATGGTCAAGGAATTCAGTCAATTACTTCCTTGAAAAACACTATTTATACTGGTGCGAGACATATTATTCCATTTGGTCCTTATCAAGGTGACAAACCTTCTTTACTTAAAACATCGGACGATGGAAATGAAATTAGCTACCACGATTTAAACCAGAATTCGGTTTTGGGAATAACTTCAACCATAGATTGGTTTGCCGATTCAACGCTTGCACTTGGTGGAGGGTGGTGGATAGCAGGTGGCGAACCAGAAAATAAAATAACTAAAGTAGATACTAATGGGAACATTTTAAAAATTAAAGATATAATTGTAAGTTATGAGACATTTCAGGATGGTGTAGTCACAAATGATAATAAATTATTAATCGTTGCTGGTATTTATACAAATATGTTGAAAACCTACGCATGGAAACTCAACTCCGACCTTGAGTACGACAGCATATACACTCAACCGTTTGTTTACGACAGTCTCTGTCCCTACCCGATAGCCTCTGATACCATCCCATTGGATTGTGTGGTAGTGGGTATTGATGAACCGTTTCAGAATCCGAAAATTGGCAGGTTGAAAATCTATCCCAATCCGGCTTCTGATAAGATTCATATTGTCATCCCCGAACACCTAAAAACCGAAACAACCATCCCCTCATTTAACGTCACCACTATGCACTATCAATGGCAATCAGCAATCCTGGAGGTATATGATCTGTTTGGTAGAAGGATGTATTCATTAGAAGTCCGGCAGGAAGATAAGGAGCTTTCTTTTGATGTCTCTTCATGGAAGGCAGGGATGTATGTGGTGCGGCTGGTTTATCAAAACCATACGGTAGGAAGTGTGAAAGTGATCATTCAGTAACATACCGCTATTCAATATCCAACCCTCTTTTTTCTATCACATATTTATTTTCTCTGAAGTTCATTTCAATACTTCATTACAAATCTTATTCAAAGATAGCTTCGTAAATTTTTAATCCGCACGGCCAGGCCCTCCGGGTGCCGTCATTTTTATACATCATCGCTTATTTGGAATAAAAATGACCGGCAGCCTGCGTATTATAATTTACTACGCTGTTTGGTTGCTTAAGATTTTAATTAAGTCAATTTATACATACAAAAAGGAGGCAACCATGAAAACAAACATTATCAACTCACGCATCAAATACAAACTCACAATCAAAGTGCCAGGCACAAAACTCCTGGCTGATTATTTATTTCACACAAAAATAGAACTTGAAAGGTTCGTTAAACTTAATGATATCAAGCCTTTTGAGATAAAAGCAGGTATTATAAAAAGCAGTTATTAAATACACCCTGTTAAAAGATTGCTTTTTTTTATTTGCAAACCTCTGGAATAGGTAGTATTTTTAGGCAAAGCAAAGCAAATGGGTACTTCTTACTTTCATCAAAATGTTATGCGAAATGTTATTCGTTTTTTTCTTTCCCATCCCGAAACATCAGTAAACACTGATGGTTTGAGAGGCGTCCCTCCTCTTCCCAAGCTGAGGGTCGTGGGTTCGAGTCCCATTTACCGCTCTTCTCAAATTCTCCCTTATTTTCCTCGAAATTCCTCTGAAAGTGCCTCTAACTGGACAAGCCGACGGTATTGACCACCCCAGGCCGATCGGAATAGACTAGTTTAGATACATTATTATCAGACATTTACGGTGGTCAGTTTAAATCGGCGTAAGGGGGTCAGATGCACCGGTTCTTCCAAGTTAGTAAATAATGACTTTTTTTGATATAACTGAATTACCGGTTGTTAATAAGATATGATAAACTCCAGAAGGTAAACTGTCTCGTGACACGGTTATCTTATTGTTTCCTCTTCTGAACAGTCCGGGGGGGATTGTTTTAACCAGAGAACCCTTGTTATTATAAAGTTTGCATGAAACATTATTTGTTGCTTTCAAATTAAAAGTGATGGTTGTTTCAAATGAAAACGGATTGGGATAAACGTTTAATTCATTATGATTTATCGCAGCAGGATTTGAAATAAACAAAGGACCGAGTGTTCCATCCTCAATAATATTCTGTGCATAGATCCCTCCAACGTTATTCGATGATAAGTCATTCCTGCTATCCGACCATGATGCGATCCATTCGCCATTGGTATATTCACTTAATACATAATATCCTTTGGAAGAAACAATATCCGATACCACAATGCTTTCCTGATCCCATTCAAATTCACCATCAGGATCTGCCCTGGTTGCATATATAAAATTGTTGATCACGGTATCAGGACCAGTAATCGTGAGATATTGTACAGTATAAATGGCCATCGCCCCGCCTTCAGGGTGTGTGGCAACCCCACCCGGCCACTGGGCTGTATCCGGCGCACAAATATAGGGAGAGAATACGCTGCCGGTATCACTCCATAGCCGTGTGCCATCGGCAGAAAACTTTTGGCCAAGTATTCCGGAACAATATGTCGGATTATAGGGATCATAATACAGGTCCTGCCAGAACACATAAACAAAATCATTATCAGCATCATAGGCGGTAGCAAAATCTTGCTGTTGATGGTCCGGATTGTTGGAGACCTTGGTCCCCCAGTCTCCACATAGTTTGTTACCATCCTGGTCGAGATGCTGCATTTTTACTGTAGCCCAAGGGTCTGCACTTTGCCAGAGGATTATAATTCCTCCATCCTGGTGGTGATATGCATCTCCATATATATAGAAATCATCACTCAGATGATAATCGGGTTCAAGAGATACCGGATGGTCCCAAAGTGGATCACCATTCGTATCAAAATTTTGCACATAGATATTCATATAAGAATGTTGACCCGGCATAACCGAATCAGTTATATAGATCCCAATAAAAGTCATATAATATCCATTATCCGGTTTCAGAACAAAATTAAAGTTCAGGAACATATAATTGATGGTGTCATTGATGACAACCATAGCACTATCCCAGGGAGAAGTTCCATCCTTTTTAACCTTTTGAAACCTGATATATGATTTATTGACAGTATCAGTTGGAGAAAAAATAGTATAATTTTCAGTCCAGCCAATGATGTAATCTCCATTGTGATCCTGAATTATATTTGGTGAAGGATTAAAATTTGTGTTATTTGTTAATTGTAATCCATCGTCTCCCCAGAGGAAATCTCCGTCAGAATTAATTCTGTAAGCAAATACATTGCTGGTTCCTGTCCTGATATCCTGTGTTGTCAGCAGAGCACAATTATCATCATCTATCATCAGGCCGTAATCGGTAACCCAGGTCATTGAAGGATTATCACTGACCTGTAATCCATCATGGCCCCATAACAGGTAACCGTCTTTGTCGATTACATTCATATTTACATCAAACTGCAAGTCACTCATATCCGAAAACCAGCTGATATATCCAGTTCCTGTCTGCTGGTTTATCGCAAGCTTCGACAAGACTTGATCACCGGTAGTATCTCTGATCAGGGTGTTGAGTTTCGGATCGTTGGTCCACTGCGCAAATATTAATGAAGTAAAGAATACAAGGAATAATAATAATATAGATCTTGTTTTCATGATTTGAAGATTTTGAAATTATATTGAATTGAGCTGGGTATAAAGATACGACATATTCCACATAAAGTCAAATTATTAGGGGATTGAATCTGCCGAGGTATTAAAATCCTGTAACTTATTGACTTATCGTTGAGATTTCCATATCTTTACAGATACATCAATATTAAATAGCACAATGTGTATTACATTCTAAACAAAACCTGCTATGAAAAACAAGCTTCTCATCTTCGTTCTGTTATTATTCTCTGCTGGACAACTAATGGCCCAGTGGACAAATGACACCCGGCTCAATATCTGCATCACCGACACCACGATGACATGGATCACTTTTTATCAGCTCATTCAGGATGACGAACATTGTGCAGTACTGGTAAACCAGGATGAACGGAATGGATGGAGAAGCCCTGTGGGGAGATCCGGTTGCCCTGGAAAGGGATACGTTACTCGATGTTGATTATGGAATCAGTGCCAATGCTTTTTTACAGAAGGACGGAGGGATTATTGTGCTATGGAATTCAGCGATTGAAACCACCGAACGCATCAAAATGCAACACCTGGATGACACAGGGGTCTTAATCACTCCTTATGTGGTTGATACCTCACATATAATGTGGGATGTTTCCATGCATTCCGATGGAAGCGTCGTACCGATCTTCACCAATTGGTATACTGCATATCCCCCGGCAGGGGATGCCTATATTGCTAATATCCTCTATGCGTTCAGGATAGATCCTCAGGGCTCATTGATATGGAATCCCGGTATCATAACGGTTTCCGATACTATGACTTATAAATTCGATATCTCTATTAGCGAATACACCAACGGTGAATGGATTGCCACCTGGTCTGATGGCCGGTCTACCCCGTCGCTGGAAGAGAAGTGCGCCGGCATCTTTGCGCAAAATATTCGCCAGGATGGCACCCTGGGACCGTTGTTTATTCCCGGTCCCGGCAAAGGACAACCGAAAGAAATCACTGTGTATCCCAATCCATTTAACTCAAAAGCGACCATCACCTTCGTTCCATCATCTGCCGGAGAGGTAATCCTCACTCTGTACAACAGTTCAGGCCTCAGGGTGAGATCGGTCCTGCTGGGACGCTATTCCGAAGGAACCCATTCTGTTATTCTCAACCGGGAGGGATTGGCTCCAGGCATATATTTGCTGAACATAGCCAACGGAAGGTGGCAAGCAACAGAGAAGCTTATGGTATATTGATCTTATCTGACACTCTTGTGGACAAGCCGGATGGTATTGACCACCCCAAACCGATGGATCAGATGCTCCGGCTTTTCCAGAATGTCAGGAAATCAATGATGAATAATTAACTTCCGGGTGGTTACCAAGCCGTTGCATTCACAATGCAGCACGAACAACCCTTCCGGGAGATCCGCTACATGAACCACTATCGATAGCTCCTTGTCGGTGTCATCATGCTGTAATACTGATGTTCGTATTTCCTTTACTGCTCGACCGAACAGGTTATATAGGGTTATTCGATACCCGTTATTGCTGTTAGGCGGTAATTGAACAACAAACTGATGATCAGCCGGATTGGGGTAGAGCTGCATTGCAATGCTCTTCTCCTTCGGGGGGAATACCGGCAAATGCAGTCCGAAGATTCGTGCATAATTGACAGCAAATTCCCAGGTAGAACCACATGTACTCACTTTGTCCCAGTTGATTGACCAGGTCATCATCCCTCGCAAAGCTAAATAACCGTTTGGATCAACCAAGGTATAATTGCCAGGTTTCGGTCCTAAGCCCATCAGGTAATCTACAGCATCTTTCACGACAGCGGTGTCGATGAATCCACTTCCGGCTGCATTCTGACATGCAGGGAGCCCAACTGCAACCTGATCAGGTTGTAACGCATCAAAATGTCCTCCATTAGTAGTGAATCCCTGCAGCAACGCTTCACATTGTGAGACAATGAAATCGGGAGTGCCCGAATTGTATATCTCCCCATCGATCCCATACATGGAACCACTGTTATAGAGTTGTACATAGATGATCTCCAAAGAATCGCGCAACGCATGGATCAGCGGAAGGTAAGCTCCCCACATTCCATTGTAAGCCGACATCCCTCCTTGCACATAAACGGTTTCAGGTGCCATGCCTAGGAACATTTTCTCTCCGTTTGTTGCATGGAAACTGGCCATGATCTCTTTGATAGCTTCGATCAGGTTGATCACCGGGGGATCTATCGGATTGGTTATGGTCCCGCCTGTTATGGATAACGAACCTCCCTCCAGGTCAATATCAACACCGTCGAACCCGTATGTCTGAATGATATTGAGCATAGAGGCAACAAATACTGCCCGTTCGGTAGAATCGTCCAGTTTGACAGCCGAAGTAGCGCCCCCAATACTGATAACAACCTTTTTCCCTTGTGCCTGTAACGTGTCTACCTGGGTTTTAAAATCAGCGACAGAGATTCCTTCCGGGACAAATCCCATGTCGTAATCAGTCCCTGTTTTGGGCATCGCAAAAGCCACGCAGATCACATTGTAATGGTAATTGATCTCGGTTAACTGGATGAAGGGACAAGCCCCATCGTTCCAGTTTTGCCAGTACCCAATCAGTGACCGATTCGGTTGTTGAGCAATTCCGTTGTGCCATCCTGAACTAATGAATACAATAAGCATCAAAAAGCATAAATTTTTTTTCATGATTTCGAGTATTGGTTCTTGTCGACTAAGTAGTATTTCATTCCTAGCAAATATACGGCAAAAAAGCGGCAATCAGACTCCGGCTTATCTTTGCTAAGGAAAAAGAAATTATGAAGAAAACACATTGAAATTACCCTTGTATAAATTGTTGTAACTTTGTATGAGCCGTACATATGATCAGATATTTTCATCATAGCGTTTGGGGGTTCATTTTTGCTCTTGTCCTCCTGTTTCTCGGTTCATCCTGTATCCACCAAACTAATACGGATGAAAAGAATAAGATCACCATTAATACGCTGGTAATCCCTTCCCGCAACCATACACGAATGCAGCCCGAAATCTATTATGCCTTCATGTCATCAGGCAAGAATGTGCAGCCAATAGTGGAATTTGAATTTGAACTATTTAATCCCTTTATGTATGATTCGGATGAGAATACCGAAATGGCAGATTCGGGAATGCTGGATCAGCTTTATAGGTGTGTTGACGAAATCGTTGCGATTAAGAAAGCTCGTCCGCAGACGACAAAATTGTTTGAACTGATCTTACGATATATTGAGCGTCATCCGGAATCCCACCTTACCCAAGTCAGGCGAAAGATTGATGATATCCTTGATGTGTATCAGTTTTTAATAATAGAATCGAGCGATACCTATGGGATCCATCCGATCTATTACCTGCCCGGAATAACGACCATCGAAACACCGGAAGGAGCAAACACCAAAGACATGATCGAGGCACTATATAGTTTGCTGTTCCTGGAAGCTGCTTTTCAACAGGATAAACCCATCTGGGGATCCTGCCATGGAGCACAGATCGGGTATATCCATGCTGGGGGTATGCTCGGCCGTTTATTTGATTATAAGGAGGGGGGATATGAGGATATCTCATTCAGGAAGTCGGCTCCGAAATATATTGATGAGGAGGTTTGGCATATTGACAACATGCTCTATACCCAGGAGCCCGGGACTCATTATCAGAAGAGTGCTATCACCGTGTATAAGGTACCTGATCTATTCAAACCCGAAGGAAAGAAGCAGGAAATGTTCTACCTGAACAAAGATTTTCAACACTCTCTGGCGATGATCCCTCCTGTTCCGAAAGCTATTGAAGTGATTTCATATCATCCGATGAGCGAGTATCAATCAAAAGATCAGGATTCTAACTACTGTGAAATCAACGTGGCCTTCATAGAAGTATTAAATAACCAGGTAATTGTGGATGCTTACCTGTATAAAACCATGCTTGGAGTACAATATCACCCCCAATATACCTATGACGACATGGAAACCGCGCTGGTTTTTGATTACCTGGTGAAACAAATCATGGATTAAACTGAAAATTCTGGTTACGGCTCCAACGCTTAATATGGCCGGTTGTCAAATATATTGGAACGGAAAATCCCCTTTCTCAACCCTTAAGCCTTTATTTCTTTTGCTGTTGTTGACGGAAAGTGTTTCCCAGTCGTTCGAGGCCCGCAGAGCAATCGCGGTTAGGCAGGAAGGCTTCAATAAACACAAGTTTATCTTTCTCGCGAACGGCGGTTTTCATTGCCTGCTCTAGTTCTTCCTCTGTTGTAACTCGGATGCCAATAACAAAGGATCCATCATCAAACACTCCGGGTAGTTTTGCGTATTGCCACATCTGGATATCATTGTACATGCCATCTTTGTGGAGTAGCCGTTCGATCAGATAGCCATCGTTGTTGACGATCACGATCACCGCAGGACAACGTTCCCTGATCAGGGTCGAGACCTCCTGGGCTGTCATCTGAAAGGCCCCGTCGCCAGAGAGAACAACCGGCCGTTTTCCGGGGCGTGCCAGAGCAACTCCCAGTGCTGCCGGAGTACAGAATCCAATAGAGCAATAATATGCCTGAACGATGAAATTCTCTGCTTCTTCAATATGGAATTCCGGGGTTGCGCAAAAAGCGTCGCCAGGTTCAGAAAGAAGGATCATATCGTCATCGAGATAATAGTCCAGGCATTCGTATAGGCGAATTGCGGTAAGTTGACGTGCAGGCTCAGGCGTAAAAGGCTGAAGCGGACGATATGATTCTGCAGGATGGGAAGCAAGGTAAGACCTTGGTTGAGCCACAAGGGTTAGTTCATGGATGAAATCTCCGAGTTGTACCTGGAGATAAAAATGGCTGCCAATACGGACCTCACTTCCACTAACAGTAATCATAGACCTGTTGTCTAGGTTGATACTGAACAAACCTGTATCAAGATCTGTCATCCAGGCCCCGAGCGATAACAGGCAGTCAGAATCCTCTACTTGACGGCGCACATGTTCCTTGCTCCAGCCTCCCTGGTAGATACCTGTAAACTGGGGATGAAGTTCTGGCATAATTGATTTACTGCTGACCATGGTGGCAAAAGGAACCTCGATTGTTTCCACTAGCCGTAGAACTTCTTTGCTGAGCCCTAAGCGAAGCAGTTCAATACCAGCAAGAACGATAGGACTTGTGGACTTGTTTAGCAATTCCGCAGCCTCCTTGACAGACTCGGCCAGGCTGTCTGGATTTGAGGTCAGTTGAGTGAAAGTGAGAGGCTCCCCGGGTGGACGACACGGGGTGTGTGTGATATCTGCAGGAAGCTCAAGGTAACCAGGTAGCTTATGGACCATACAATTACGGATCACCCGGTCGATTTCATCAGGTGCCGTATTTGGATCGGCCAACAAAACAGCATCTATTGTAATTTTCTTGA
This sequence comes from Bacteroidota bacterium, assembly GCA_014382125.1. Lineage (GTDB taxonomy): Bacteria > Bacteroidota > Bacteroidia > Bacteroidales > FEN-979 > QYOJ01. Next base: position 18,151 of record JACNKI010000040.1, read on the forward strand.
AGACATCAAGCTGCAGGTAGTAATTGGAAACAAGATGATGAACCAGGGCGCCAGCCTCTCGGCGCCGGGCAGGTGGTGCGCCGGAGATCACGATCACGGGAACATGCTCCGCATAAGCGCCTGCCACAGCATTGATAATACTCAGCCCTCCCACACCATAGGTTACAACCGCAGCACCAATGCCATTCAAACGGGCATATCCGTCGGCAGCGTAACCGGCGTTCAGCTCATTGCAATTTCCAACCCATCGAATGGGACTCTCAACAACGTCGTCAAGGAAATCGAGATTATAATCTCCAGGCACACCGAAGAGATGCTTAATGCCAATCTCTTGAAGGCGATGGAGAATGTAATTAGAAACAGTGTAATTCTTGTTCATAATTTTTTACTTTATTTAAATATAGATCATGAGTTAATAGGTGTGTTGTAGCAAATATAACAACAATTTGGATGATTTGCATTTTCCTGAAAAAAGGGAAGACTCTGATCACCCTGAGTCGGATGGCTTCATTCCATAAACCTTTTCACTTTGCCCGGATTGAGGTGTTCAATGTAGCCGGACAATAGAAGAATTAACTCCATGCCGGAGACGATTAGGAAGAAAAATGCGTAGATGTGAAGTGTGAATATAAGATGATTGTAATAGAGTTTTTTCTGCGGTATAAAGATGAGTTTTGATATATTTTTTGTCACATACTCAAGTCAACATTATAGTTTCACGCGCTTCAGCCTGAGAGAATTACTGATCACGGAAACGGAGCTAAAGCTCATTGCTACTGCAGCTATCATTGGCGACAGCAGGATCCCAAAGAAGGGATACAATATTCCAGCAGCAATAGGAACACCCGCCGAATTATAAATGAAAGCAAAAAACAAATTCTGTCTGATGTTCCGCATGGTGGCCC
>JACNKI010000090.1 GCA_014382125.1 Bacteroidota bacterium
ACCCGTTTTGGGGAGACCTACTCCCAACGAACCAAACAGGTCAGGCGATATTATCGCGAGGAGTACCGAAAATTCAAGGAACTTCATAGTACACCAGCATATAATCGCCTTTCCGTTCGCCTGAACTACATTTTCAAAGGACCGGTGCTGGAGTGGTATGTCCGAATCAAAATGAAACTGGAGCAAAACTTCCGACTCTACGATCAGCTCCTGCCGAAAAACGGTGAAATTCTCGACCTGGGTTGCGACTATGGCTACATCACCTACATGTTGATGCTGACTTCAGATGAGCGCACGCTAACGGGTGTCGATTTTGATGAAGAGAAGATCGTCGTCGCTCAAAATGGCTACCTGAAAAATAGCCGAATTGAATTTATTCACGATGATGTTTCAACCTACCAGATATCTCCAACCGATGGCATCCTGCTTGGCGATGTCCTGCATTACCTTTCGCCCGAAAAACAAAAGACCTTGCTTCAAGCTTGTATGGCGAACCTGAAATCCGGTGGTGTACTGGTAATTCGGGAAGGGAATGCAGATTTGGATAGCCGGCACAAACGAACCTTGCTGTCGGAATTTTTCTCTACACGCATGTTGAATTTCAATAAGACGGAGGATGCAAATAACCAGCTCTGGTTTGTTTCTGCGAAAGAGATAATGAAACTGACAGAATCTGTTGGTTTTACTTTTGAAATGGTGGATCAGGGCAAACGTTCGTCGAATGTATTTATGATTATACGTCGAGGCCGTCGGGGTGCTTGAAGTTCTCAAACTTCCACTCACACAGTCTCTTAAACCTGTATGCCACATGTGCTGTTACCCTGTTATGGACTCCTTCCCAGATTCTATTAACCAAATTCTTATTTGCTGAATGCTTTTTCCCGTAGAAATTAAAACTGACCATGATAAAGAGCTGAGCCATCTCTTTTTCTCCTCTCTCCGGGATGGATGTCCTGACATACATACAGAAAACACCAATTGGATAACCTCCACTGCTTTGATATAACATATAGCGGGCATTATCAGTGTCATATGGGGCAGGTGTTTGTTGTATCCGAATAGCCTTCAGAATGAATAATTGCAGTGCATGTGACCCAAATATACCTTTTCGTTTCTTAGAATGAGGTGTTGAGCGTCCAAACAGAGTAACTTGAATGTTTTCAAGCTTGTTGTCTTGCAGGTTTACTTTGGCGATGTGATTCGGCCAGCACATGGAGTCCCCATTCCACCTCATTAACTCCCCAAACAGATAGCTAGCAGGCGCTTCGACACCAATCCTGTGGATATTTAGCATTTTATATTTATCCACGTCCACATCAATCCGTTGCATGATGCTTTCATTGTATCTATGCCTATCTTCTTTCGAATTGAATTTGATCAGTGTTTTTACTTTCGGGGTTTTCAGAAAGAAATACTTGATGTCATCGAAGATTCCATAACTCCTGTTCAGGGGAGGTTTTTTACCTGCTGCTTCTGTTATCGTGTCAGGAGAACGTGTCATTGTTGAATAAATCGATCATCAGTCGGGGAAATGTGGTTATTGTATCAGGAGGAAGATTGTTTTTGATCGAGCAGCCTTTTAAATAGCGATTTAAGATCCTGACACTCTTCTGGTAATCTATATACAGCGCACAGCCTGCAATCCGTATTTCTGCAATTTGGTCCTTTCTGAGATGCTTCCCAGCAAGGCGCATTTACCTGATGGTATGCTTCACAGGTGGACCTGTCTTGAATAGAACAGGGCTTGATCTCCCAGCATGGGATCAACGAATACATCGCTTTTATTCCAGCGATATTCAATCCTCCATCCTTGATCATTCTTCTGATACATTTCAACCGCGAAATATCTACTTCTGAAAAAAGATGTCTCTGTTTTTCCGTCCTGAAGGGAATAAGCAATCCTTTATCAATATATTGTCGGATAGAATGGCATGGAACCTCTGATAATCTGGAGGCCACACTTAAGGTAAATATTGGATCAGGACTTAATTGATTTCTGTTTCGCACCATGCTGGATTTACATTTGCAAACCTACAACTATTTTGTTATAAATTTCACTACCGTCCCTTTTTTATCCGCTTCTCCGGGTATACTCTACTGATAATGTGTCACCCGAAATATGTCTATCTTTGCACCTGACCAGTTGGTGAAGTGGTGAACTTGTGAGTCAGGAGACTGATAAGCTAGTAAAATCCATGTCAATAATGTGCAATCATGCACAATAGCATCATTATCATCGGTTCAGGCCTCGGCGGCCTGTTAACGGGATTTCTTCTTAGCAGAGAGGGTTTGCAGGTTACCGTCCTGGAGAAGCATCGAAAATTTGGCGGATGCCTGCAGACTTTCAAACGAGATCGGTTTACATTTGATACTGGAATGCATTATACCGGTAGCCTGGCGTCCGGACAACCGCTTTCCAATTACTGGAAATACTTTGAATTAAGTGACAGGCTGGATCTTCGGAAGATGGACGAAAACGGGTTTGACAGAATCTCGTATCTTGGGACAGAATACCCTCTTGCCCAGGGATTTGACAACTTCAGAGAACAACTCCTCCCCTATTTCCCGGATGAACAAACAGCCCTGAAAAAATACACCAATAATTTGCAGGAGGTCGCTGATTCCCACCCGCTATACAGTGTAGAATTGCCACCGGAATCAAACAACGACCACTTTCAATCAATCCTTGCCAGCTCGTATCTCTCTGATCTGTCATCCGGCATCCGGCATCCGGCATCCGGCATCCGTTTGGCTGATATCCTGGCAGGGAATAATTTTCTTTATGCCGGCAATCCGGCTACTACCCCCCTCTCTCAGTTCGGTCTGATCAACCATTCCCTGATCTCCTCTTCATGGAGATTAGCCGGTGGAAGTCAGCAGGTTGCTGATATCCTTGTGGAAGGGATCCGGGCTAATGGCGGACAAGTCCTGGCCAGGAAAAAGGTGATGAAAATCAGCAAAAAAGGGGATTTATTTCAAGTCTCTGTAAAAGATGGAGAGCTGTTTGTTGCAGATCAGGTGGTTTCAGACATTCATCCGGTGGCAACCCTGGAGCTGCTGGAAGGAATTCAGGTACAAAAGGTATATCAGGAGAGGATCCGGTCACTACCCAATTCCGTTTCTGTCTTTTCCATCTATCTGGGCCTGAAATCCGAAACATTCCCTTTTCTTAATTACAACTTTTACCATTATCGTACAGACTACATCTGGTCAGGTTTGCCTTCCCAGGGAGCTGAATGGCCAAACAGTTTCCTTTTCATGACACCTCCTGAGAAAGACCAGGGGAAATTTGCCAGTACGGCAGTGATCATGAGCACCATGCTTTTTGATGAATGGAAAACCTGGAAAAAGAGCGATTCAGGGGCAAGAGAAAAATCCTACTTTGTCAATAAAGCAAAAAAAGCAAAGCAACTGCTTGAACTTGTCTACACTAAATTTCCGGATCTGAAAAAGGCCGTGGTTACCATCGATATCTCCACTCCTCTCACCTGGCGCGACTATACCGGAACACCACAGGGATCGATGTATGGAATTGTGAAAGATGCCAATAATCCACAGAAAACCACGATATTTCCGAAAACCAAAATTCCCGGCCTCTTTTTTACAGGCCAGAATGTCAATTTACATGGTGCGCTCGGGGTGACGATTGGTGCCGTGATGACGTGTGGAGAGATTCTCGGATTACCACATGTTCTCAAATCAATTAAACAATCCCTTTAGTATCTTAGTATATCTTCTAATCCCTGCTTAACTTGTACCAATTGATCATTCGTGATATTGCCCATTTTCTTAATTAACCGGTTTTTTGAAATTGAGCGAATGTGAAAAGTCATGATTTCTGATTTCTTCGACAAACCATTTTGATCGTCTGGATCCAGGATAACATTCCCTTTATAACCTTTAATGCTGGTGGTTAACGGACATACAATAACAATCTGAAGGTATTTATTAAGGAGATCCCCACTGATGATAACAACCGGGCGAAAACCTTTTTGCTCACTGCCTTCTATCGGAGAGAGGTCGGCATACCAGATCTCGCACTGTTTCACGACTCCAGTTGTTCAAGGTAATCGGCCATACCTTCTTCAGCCATATTAAGTATATGATCATCATCTCCGGCTTGTTTATACGACTTTGTATATTCAGCTCTGACTAATTGGTCCAAATAGATCCGCAGTGCCCTCTCAATGATCCTGTTTTTGGGGATAGCCAACCTCCCAGCCATTTCGCTCAATTTGGCAAGAACATCTTCCGGCAATGTACTGGTGAATGTTGTCATGACGTGATATTTATTTATATTTTGCAAATATAAACAATAAATATAACAAAGTCAAAATTACCATGTATTTTTGTAGCATTAACTGATCGTTTGCTACATGACTGTTAAACGCTCATTTTACCGGAAGAAACGATATCTGATCCCGGGGATCCTGATCCTGCTTATCGGGATATTGATACTCTGGTATGCGCTTGCGACTTCGATCTCACCACCGGTTCCTAAAAATCTGAACTCTTTAGACTATGTCGTTAAAAAGCAGGATGATAGCCTATACACATGTCAACAAAACTGGTTGAAGCAAAGTCGTAGTGGTCTCTGGGAGCTTTACCTGGAGGGCTCTCCGTTCGAACGTGGCGTAATAAACGGCAAACTGACCAAACAACTGATCTACGAACAGGAAGAGGCCTTCATAAGCCAGATCCGGAAGATGATCCCTTCCAATTTTTACCTTCATTTCCTGAAGTACTTTATCTACTGGTTTAACCGGGACCTTGATCGGTATCTGATGAAAGAGTACAAAGAAGAAATTTACGGAATATCCTTCTCCTCAAGCGATGTATTCAATTTCATCGGCACTCCTTACCAGCGGATGCTGAACTATCACTCAGCACATGATATCGGCCATGCCCTGCAGGACCTGATGCTCGTCGGGTGTACATCTTTCGGTGTATGGAATGAGTATAGTAACGACTCGTCGTTGCTCATCGGCCGGAATTTTGATTTTTACATGGGCGATGACTTCGCTAAAAACAAGATCGTCTGCTTTACCCGGCCGGATAATGGCTACGCTTTCATGATGGTCACCTGGGGCGGGATGATAGGTACTGTATCCGGGATGAATGAAAAAGGGCTGACTGTGACCATTAACGCAGCGCAATCGGAGATACCCTTGTCGGCCCGAACGCCCATTTCTATCCTGGCACGTGAGATCCTGCAATATGCAGCTACGATCGAAGATGCCTATCACATTTCTCTGGACCGGGAGACGTTTGTATCGGAGTCTCTTTTAATTGGATCGGGAGACGAAAACCGTGCCGCAGTCATTGAGAAAGCACCATTTGGATTAATGTTGGTTGAACCTTCCAATAATTACCTTATCTGTACGAATCACTTCCAGTCTGATACATTCAAGGATGATCCACTGAACCAGGAGAATATCAGGGATAACGCTTCTCTCTACCGGAGCAAACGTGTAGTTCAGCAGATTACCATGCGAAGACCGATGGATGTAGCCGATGCAGCAACCCTGCTTCGGGATCAACTGGGACTTAATGATAAGGAAATCGGTTTGGGAAACGAAAAGGCCATCAATCAACTGATTGCACACCACTCAATCATCTTTAAGCCCCATGAAAAAAAGGTTTGGATATCAACCTCTCCATACCAGCTCGGTGAGTATGTTTGCTACGACCTCACTAAAATTTTTAATACATTTGCACCGCTACAGCAGCAGGTTGAGATCATCGAAGCGGACCAGACGATTCCTGCTGATGAGTTCCTCCAAACAGCAGAATACCAGTCATTTCTTCGATTTCGTGAAATGCGATTAATCCTGTTGAACGTTCTGAAAGAGAAGGAGGTAAAACCGCTGGACCAGGTGTTCTTTGATGAATTTCATACTTCTAATCCCAACTTCTATGAAGTCTGGTCGCTGAGTGGCGACTACTTCAGGAAAGCCGAAAATCCAAAAAAAGCAATCCGTCTGTTCAGGAAAGCGCTAACGATGGAGATTCCACGCTGGAGTGAAAAAGAGAAGATTATCCGAAACATGACGGATTGCAAGGATCAAATCAATGATGTTGACGAATGAAGTTTAAACTGATCTATCCCAGCTGGAAAAAGCTGGAAGAACAAACCATATTCAATCTACCGCCACACGGCCCTGTTGTGATGGCAGCCGATATCCCCGATGATGTAGAGATCGATTTCACTGATGAGAACGTGGAGGAACTGGCCGTAGACGACTCCCCGGATTTTGTTGGAATCTCGATGATGCTCACCACACAGGTCAAGCGGGGTTGGGAGATCGCAGATCAGTATCGAAAGCTGGGCAAGAAGGTCATCTTTGGTGGGATCTCCACGATGCTGCATGCTGAGGAGACCATGGATCATGCCGACTCTATTTTCCTGGGGGAGGTCGAAGGCAGGATGCAGGAGGTCTTTGATGATCTCAACCGGAATGAACTCAAAAAGATATACAACTTCATGGCTAAACCGCCTTCGATGAATCTGGTGGGACCAGCGAACCGGGATATTCTCAAGAAGGATCATTACTACCATAAAGGATTCCGGATGGTGGATCTTTTTCACGCCTCCCGTGGCTGCATTTACGATTGCTATCCTTGTGCAGTGCGTTACCTGGGAGGTCGTGGTTTTCGTCCCCGCCCGATTAACCGGGTGGTTGAGGAGCTTGAGCAGATAGACAACAACCGGCTTTTCATTGTAGATAACTCACTGGCGCTGGATACTGAATGGGAGATAGAACTTTTCAAAGCGATGATCCCGTTGAAGAAGAAATGGGTAAGTCATACGATAGAGGACAAAGATGAAGTACTCGACATCGCTGCCCAGGCTGGAGCATGGTACGTTTATCAGGCGGTATTTGACACCTCTGATTACATCCGCAACCGGATCAAACGGTATCACGATTATGGAATTGCCGTGGAGGGAACAATCCTGCTAGGTCTTGATAACCAAACAGAAGACGACATCAAACGATTGATCGATTTCCTGCTGGAGATTAACCTCGATCTGGCTGAATTCACTATTCTAGCTCCTTTCCCACATACCAAAGCATATTCCGATCTGGTCAAGCAAAACAGAATATTCGATCATGACTGGAACCATTATAATGCCGGGAAAGTAGTCTATCAGCCAAAGCATATGTCGCCCGAGCGGTTACAGGAACTCTATTACTATGCCTGGGATACCTTCTATAAGGATGAACCCCAGACCATGAAGATGTTAAACCTGATCAGCCGGATCATCAACCGGGAAGTGGAAGATGGGACCTATGCACCCCGGCGCCGTGATCTGATTGACGTCAGCTTTGGAAAAAACGTGGATTCTGGATGACTGGATAACTGGATAAATCATGCTTTTAACGTCTGACTTTAATGGAGACTAATCCCGCCTTCAATAACTATATGGACTGCTACTTCGATTTTCCTGGGCAATGGGAGATCCCCTCTCGATGTGGATTGAAGGTCGTACATCGACGAGATGGGAAGAGGCTGGTAATCGCGACAGAGATCTATCGACAAAATCCCGGAACACCTGTAACAGAATGGGTTGCACCTCTGGCAACACGGATCATGAAACACATTGATGAACAGCCGGAAACGTTTATCTTCATTGAACATACACCTGATCTGAGAAGTAAACTGACCTTCTACGAAGAAACTTTTGACCGTGTTACCTTTGGCTGGGACGGCAGCAAGTTCACTAACCCCCAGTGGAGCCGCCTCACCAAAGAGGAGGTCAACCAACTCATGGAAGAATAACGCATGTTATGTCATTCCACAAAAATCATCGCTCCACATTTATCCTGCTCTGTATACTTTTTACTATTCACTGGTCATTAGTCACTGGTCACACTTTTTCCCAACCAATTCTCCGTCAATCCATTAAAGGTATTGTTCTCGACCAGCAAACCCTTTCTCCCCTTCCCGGGGCTACCGTAATCCTGATTGACATCGACTCCCTGGTAGGCACAGTCTCGGATAATGAAGGGCACTTCAGGCTGGAACGGATTCCAATAGGTACTCATCGTATCCAGGTCTCATACGTAGGCTATGCGACATATGAATCCCCTGATATCATTGTCAGCTCCGGAAAGGAAAGTGTCATCACAGTCTACCTGAAAGAAAAGGTTCTGACTGCAAAAGAGGTGGAGATCAGGGGGCGTTATCAGAAATATCAACCGATCAACCGGATGGCCACTGTGAGTGTCAGGAACTTCAGTGTAGATGAAACATTCAGGTTTGCAGGTAGTTACAACGATCCGGCCCGAATGGCACAGAATTTTGCAGGAGTCACCTCCGGTGTTGATAACAGAAATGATATCATCGTTCGTGGAAACAGTCCGATGGGCCTGCAGTGGCGTCTGGATGATATGGAGATTCCAAATCCCAACCATTTCGCTGCAGTTGGAACCACTGGCGGACCTGTTACTGTGCTCAATAACAACCTGTTAACAAACTCAGACTTCTTCTCTGGAGCATTTCCGGCACAGTATGGAAATACGGTAGCGGGTGTATTCGATCTGCGTATGAGGAATGGGAACAACGACCGCCGGGAATACTGGTTTGAAATTGGCTGGAATGGGCTGGAATTCGGGACAGAGGGTCCTTTCACAAAAAAGTCACCAGCTTCCTATCTTTTTGCGTATCGGTACTCTATGCTGGAGTTGATTAGTTACCTGGGAATCAATTTGAACCTTGTACCTCAATACCAGGACCTGAATGTAAAATTTACCATTCCCACCAGGAAAGCCGGAACATTTACAATCACAGGCATGGGAGGGCTCAGTTACATTGAGCTTTTCGACAGTGAAAAATCACAGGAGAGGTGGATGTTTCCCGACTATGGTGAAAACCTGGCAAATGGATCGAACCTGGGTGTTTTTGGCGTAACTCACCAGATTATGGTCGCACCGAAAACCCGTTGGAAAAATATGCTCTATATCGTTGGTTCAAAAGTATATACAAAGATTGACACCTTCTCCAATGTAATTACAACCCCCTCCCCCTGGGCAGGTGAGCGCACGGAAGAGATCAAACTCTCGTTTTCTTCCCAGATTTTTCGGAAATTTTCCCCCAAAAATAGCCTTGACGCAGGCATTTTTGTCGATTATTTCTGGATGTCGTTTGCCGACAGTATGATGTGGAAAGGATCCTTCCTGGTGAATACAGGTTCCAATGAACAAATGAGCTTTCTCCGAGCATTTACACAGTGGAGACACGCCTTCTCCAACCGGTTTTCGATTACCACCGGCCTCTTTGGCTCTCTATTGACCCTGAACAACAGCCAGGCACTCGAACCCCGTTTGGGCTTCGATTGGATCATCAACGACCGGCATTCATTGAACTTCGGAACCGGCCTGTACAGCCAGATGCAACCCAGGGTGATCTATTTCCTGCTGGCTCATCATCCTGATGGCAACATCACACAACCAAACCTGGAAATGGACTTTACACGCAGCTGGCAGGTGGCTGTTGGCTATAACTACCTGCTCACTGACAACCTGAGATTCAAAGTTGAAACATACTACCAGTACCTCTATGACATTCCGGTGAAACGTTCTATCCCGGAATTTGCTCTGATCAACCAGGGGCATGAGTTTTTTCTCGACAGGCAATATGCTGACAGTTTGATCAACCTGGGAAGTGGAGAGAATTATGGAGTGGAATTTACGTTTGAACGATTTTTCAAAAAGAACTACTACTTTCTTCTAACAGCATCCCTTTTTAACTCAACTTATAAAGGATACGATAAGATAGAACGAAACAGTGCTTTCAATGTAAATTATGCGATGAATGCTGTAGGAGGGTATGAATTTGTGGTTGGAAAACGGAAATGGGGCATATTGTCATTCGGACTTCGGGCTACCTGGGCCGGAGGAAATCCATATATCCCTTACGATGTGACGGCCAGTATGGCAACAGGAGAACCAATCCCCGACTGGAACCGTGCTTATGAGCCCCGGTTCCCCTCCTACAAACGAATCGCTTTTCGGTTCGGTATCAAGCGAAATATGCCGAAATACAACCTTGAATTCCTGCTCGACCTGCAATACCGTACCAATTATACCAACATCGCGCTGCAACGCATCAACCCAAAAACCGGCGAGATCCGCTACTACTTCCAGATGGGATTCTTCCCGATGGGAACCTGGAGAATCCAATTCTAAAACCTGAAATTCAGCCTTCCATAGGTGCGATTGTACTGGTTGATCTTCTCAAACGTGCCCTCATAATAGACTGAAAAGGAGAGTTTTTTGATGATCCTCCAGGTGAGACTGAGTTCCGCTAAATTCTGGACAAGAGCAAACCCGGAGTTGTTGAACCGGTAATCTATATATCTGTAAGCCAAACCTGTGTAAAACTTTCCTGAGAAAAAATCTCTGGAGATCCCCGCACTGTAAATTCTACCTGATAGATATCCCGTCTCAAGGATAATGAATGAGATTGTAGGTGAAATTTTGATTGCCGGAATCTGGCTGTAGGTGATATAGGTATATAAATTTTTCGTCGGCCTCGGATCTTTCTTCTGAAACCTGTATGCACCCGATACACCAATCGATAGCTTCTTTACCGGTCGGTAGTTTACCTGAAGTCTATACCCCTGCAACGTTTCCGTATCAAGGAGTTCTTCCAAAAAAGTTTTATAGGTTTCGTAATAAATAACATTTTTCCGGGCGCTGTAAGAAAAAGTGAATGAGGCTTTTTTCAGTAACCGATACCTCAGGGACAAATAGAGATTGGAGAGTTTTGGAGAATTGTCTTTGTTTATGGTACTATCCTCAGGATTGAACTTTTTATTAAAGAAATCGACCTCTACGGATCCGAAAAAAGTCAAATTCCGTACAATGGAATTTGCATGCTGAAGGTAGGCAAACCTGCGGTCAACAAGCCCGGAGTTCATTTGTTGGACAAAAGCCAGCGTAGTTTGCAGGTATCCGTTTTTTGTTGCATGCTCATGAGAAACATATGCGCCGAACTGCAGGAGATTGAAATTAAAACCGTAATCAGGATAGTTTGGCCTTGAACCGCCAAGGATTCCGATAGTAAATGGTTTGAGCTTCATCTCAAACTGAATCCCATCCACGGCACCCATATTTGAGATCTTCGGATTAATTTTCCGGCCCAGCCAAAGTTCAAAATGATTGTTGAATTGATAACTAAACGAAAGGTTGTAGATCTTTAACCCATTGAAAATATTCGCCTGAATATCATTCCAGTTATTACCCCTGTGGACAAATGTGAGGTAGCTCTCTGCAGATAGTTTGGAGTGACCTATATTTGCCATGTTGAAGGAGAGTGTGTATTTCATCTTCAGTGAGTTCCCGGCAGGTGTATTTGAGAAGTCAGAAAAGGCAGCAACAGAAGCAAAGCCATAGATATCCTGAGTCCTTCTAACTTTTTTGGCAGGCTCTATTTTAAGGGTGTCCTGAATTGGCCTGATTGAATCTTGTATTATCGCTATATTGTCCTCAGGTTCAATAGGGATAGGTGGTATTATCTGAACTTTTGATTTAATATGAAAAACCCGATCTGATACGACCAGCGATCGGGCAGAAATGGGTATACATACGCAGGAAATTGTTGAGAGATCTTTTACCTTCAACACGGGTATTAGTGAATCTCCCTGCTTCGTGAAAAGAGTATCCCCGATAGAGATGTCAACGGTTGATTTGAATTTCACGTACACATTTTGAGAAGTGAGGTATGATACTGTACCCTCCAATTGTTCAGATTGTGTTTGAGCCCGACAAGTCAATCCAGTTATGAAAACAAAGACGATAATCAATAAATATCTCATTTCCGGTATCTTAGTCCTGAATTCGAAGTCCTTTTGGAGCCATCATCTTGCCGGTACTTCCGTTGGGATGACAATTTAAACAGGCAATGCTGTTGTAGGCATACCCCGGGACACCACTATGTTTATCGTCCATATCCGGTTGATTGTGTTCATGGCAGTCGATACAGCTGAAGACGGCGTAATTCCCAGGGTTTACGTGGCAGTCACTACAGGTATTCCACTCCCCCTGGTGTTCTCCTGAATAGATCGGGAAAAATTGCCCGTCATGATCAAACGTGGAAGGAGCCCAGGCATTCTGAGTGTGGCAGAGTATGCAATCGGTGGAGAATTGGGCAGATGCATGCGGAGGATTTGTCGTTTGGTTGTAATCCTCCAGATGACACCCTACACAGGTATTTGGTGTATTGTTGTAGTCATTCTGGTGGCAGATAAAACAGTCGTTTGCTATTGAGGCATGCGCCCCTTCCAGGGCATAATATTGATTATGAGTTGGAAAGGTTGCAGGTTTCCATTCCGGATCGGTCGTATGGCACGTGGCACATGTGATGGTGATACCAATAGATGCATGGTTTGGATTAGTGGTTAGATTATATGCATTGATGTGGCACTCAGAACATTCCGTTGGAGTTCCGGCGTAACCATTTGTATGACAATCGCTGCAGGAAGTAGTCACATGGGCACCTGTCAACGGAAAAATGGATGTGTTATGATTGAAACTCCCCTCGGCCTCCCCGGTAGGGTGGCACTCGAAACAGGCAAGGCTGTTGTAAGCATACCCCCCTATATCATTATGTTCATCATCCATATCCGGCTGATTGTGTTCATGACAGTCAATGCAGGTGAAAATGGTGTAATTGCCGGTATTGGCATGACAATCAGCACATGTATTCCAGGTTCCCTGGTGTTTCCCGGTATAAACAGGAAAGAACAGGGCATCGTGCATAATAAATTCGGCCGGCTTCCAGCCCGGGTTTAGTGTGTGACAATCAGTACAGGCTGTAGAGATATCGCTGGCGATATGGTTGGGATTGATAGTAGCTTCATAGTCGGTCAGGTGACACGACACACATTCCGGGGATACATTTGTGTAATCTCCACTGATGTGGCATTTCTGGCAATCATGGATTTCATGACCCAGCGTAAGTGGAAAGAAATCGTGGTTGATACCTGTCCCTGTCCATGTGAAGCTATATACAGAGTGGCATTCCGTGCAATTGATCGAATAATCACCCTGTACATGGTTCGGGGATGTGGTCGCATTATAATCTTCCAGATGACAATCTACACACTCAATCCCAAGCGGTTCAAAATTAAGCAAGGATGCTGACAGATGGCAGCCCGAGCAATCGGCTGTTGTGTGTGGCCCGAGAAGCGGAAACCTGCTCATCTGGTGAAGTTCAGTAATATTATTGATGATCCATGACGCCGGAGTGTGACATCGTCCGCAATCTGGTCCGACCGATTGTTCATGCATATCTGTATGACATTCCCAGCATTCACTCATTGCTTCGGAAAAAACCAGGGATAGGTGACACATCCTGCAATTAATCACCTGGTGTTGTCCGGTAAGTGGAAATGCGGTCGCGTTATGATTGAAGGAGTAGATCTCTTTATCAAGTTTCCACCCTTTCGCGCTGTGGCACTCTTCGCAGGGGACGTTGAAATCCTCTCCATGCGGAGAATCTGTAGCCATGTTCGCTGAAACAAATACAATCGCCAGCAGAACAATAATCAATGACAATATTCGCATCTTGTTTCTCCTATTTTGTATAATAGATATGAGCTCTCTCCTGCTCGAACATGTTTATGACACTTGGTGCAGGCAAGACCTTCATGTTTACCTTCCAGTTTAAATGCTGTTTTGTTGTGATCAAAACCTGGAATTTCCCACAGATTCCCTGCATGACATCTCAGACAGTCTGTTTTTCCATCCAAATCAAATTGCTTGTAATGAATATCCTGATGGCACGATGTGCAATGTGAAGATAGTTCTGAAAATACCTGGTATTCAACACCATTCTGATCATTTTTAAAATGGCACGAGCGGCATGTTTGAGTGGTATGTGCTCCGGAAAGAACAAATTCCGTCACTGAATGATCAAAGTTGATTGATGCCCATCGAGTCTCCTGATGGCAGTTCCGGCAATCCGACTCGGGATAGTATTTCTCACTGATGAAGGGATCATGTATGTTATTGTGACAATCAACACAATTCATCCCAATCTCCCGGAAGCTCCATTTTTCTTCTTTTTTATGACAAACGAAGCAGGGTGTCGCCAGGTGAGCGCCTTTCAGTTGAAAAGTACCCTCATTGTGTCGCTCTATAGTGTATGAAGATCCCGCGAAACCTTTCGTGCTATGGCAATAGGAACAACTCTGAACAACACCCTCTTTGAGAAACTCCCCTGAATGATAATCGGCGTGACAGTCAGTACATTTTTCATGTTTCAACGGATCGGTCAAATGGCGTTTATGACAGGAGCTACAGGTCAGTTCAGCGTGTTTGTTCTCTAGTGGAAAACCGGTTCTTGAATGGTTGAAGTCCGACATTCCCATGATGCTGTTAAAAGATGCTGTGGTATGACAATCACGGCACATTTGGCCGAATTTATTTTGGTGCACATCGGTATGACATTCTGTGCAATTTTGGTGGGGAATATTGGCAAATTCCTGAAATCGAACCTCGTTTTTTGAAGTAACAGTGTGACAATCAGCACATCCGACTGTTTGATGGCTCCCGGTTAACGGAAAATTTGTAGCCGAATGATCAAACTTCGTAGCAGGTTTAAAAGAGACATTGCTATGACAATCCGAGCAGGTGGAAGGGAGAGTTTGCTGATGGTAATCGGCATGACAGGTCAGGCATCTACGAGTCAGGCCGAGATAGGTGAACTTCTTTTCCCGAATCTTAATATTGGCAATGTTTTCAGCTTTGTGGCAATCCTTACAGGCTTTCTTTGAATGAGCTCCGGCCAGTATATATCCGGTTTGATTGTGATCGAACTTGTCGGGATTAAAACGAACGATTTCAAACTTCCGGCCGTGATGATCACTATGACAGGAAACACACTCTTTTCCCCTGATCTTTGGAGAAAAGTGGTAGCCTTTTTTCAGCATTAAGCGGGATTTAACTTCCTGATGACACTCCAGACACTTTTCGTTAGTTACTTTAGCTCCCAGCGTATGGCATTTTGTGCAATTGGAAATGCCCTCCAAATGTGAATGAACTTCAGCCAGATCACCTGGAGAGATCTGAGCTGTCAAAGAAGACGTACAGGTTAAGATCAGCACAAAAAATGTATATATAATCCCTATTCTCATAAACTGGAACGACATTCAAATATAGTTAATAATCAGTGCTTTAAAACAGCTTCGCCAAATTTCTTTGTAATTGCAATCCCTATCTTCGACAAAAACTGGGTTGGCAACTCCCCTCCCGCAAAAATGTATACCAGGTCATTTTCAATTTTTTCGCTCTCTCCTTCTTTTATGGCCGAACAGAGGGTTACCTCCTTTTGGTCAATCGCCGTGAGCTTGGAATTATACCGAATGTTAACCCGGCCACTTGCGGAAACGGCATTGATCTTCTCCTTATTTTTTGGTTTGATGCGGCCGAATGAGTCTTTCCTGTATGAAAGGATGACATTGTTTTGGTCTGCCAGCTGCAAGGCAGCTTCAACTGCCGAATCGCCTCCTCCTACAACGATGATATTTTTCCCGGTAATGCTTTCAGGTTCAAGAAGACGGTATGTCACTTTCTCCATATTCTCCCCCGGAATTCCCAATTTTCTCGGCGATCCGCGTCGCCCGATAGTCAGTATTACTTGTTTGGCCGTAAACTGCTCCCCGTTCAGCGTCATAACCATAAAATATCCATTGTTACGTGTAATCGATTCAACCTTTGCATTTTCCCTCAGGTTGATTTCGTTTTTGCTCAATACATCCTGCCAGAGGTTGAGGAGTTCCGGCTTGCTTGTCTCGAAGAGTTTCACCTTTCCGAACAGTGGTAAATCCATTGGAGAAGTCATGACGATTTTTGATCGTGGAAATGTAAAAACAGTCCCTCCCAGGGTGTCCTGTTCCAGGGTAAGACAGGTAACGTTATATTTTTTCGCCGTCAATGAGGCTGATATGCCTGCCGGACCGGCACCTATAACAATCAGGTCATAGTCGGCCTGATGCTCTTTCCCGCTTGTCTTTACTATGTTCTCAACAGCCTGACGACCCTGTTCAACTGCATTCCTGATCAGTCCCATCCCCCCTAATTCACCGGCAATGTATATTCCCGGGACATTGGTTTCAAAGGTCTGGTTTACATGTGGCAACTCAACTCCACGTTTTTCAGTGCCGATGCAAAGAGAGATCGCTTCAGTTGGACAGGCATGAAAACAGGCTCCATGACCGATGCATTGTGACGCATTAATAGTGGTGGCTTTACCATTTCTTATTCCCAGAATGTCTTTCTCAGGGCAAGCCGCAATACATGCTCCCGTTTGAATACAACTGTTGCCATCCACCACCGGGTGAAGGGATATCGGCTCAAATAGTCCATCCTGCTTTGCTGTAGCGATCTTTTCCTCTACTATTCTGGAATTGCGTTTTTGCTTCCTTAAATAAAGAATCACAACCACAAGGCAGAAGATGGTAACCAGGGAGTAGATCAGAATATTTTCAACGAGTATTTCCATTTTTAAAATATCCAACGGTATCCAAGAACAATGGTAACAGTCACATGGATCAGCATGATGACCAGCATTACGAAGGCAAAAGGCAAATGAGCCACATGCCAGTATTTGAACAGGTTTTGCATCATGACAAGTCGTTCTATCTTCCTGTTCAGTGTTATTTCATGTCGAATAAGATGGAGGAGATGCTTTTGTTCCGATCTGGAAAGGTTGTTCCTTCCAACAACGGACCTGACCTGACGAATGGTTCGTTGATCCTTGATAAAATTTTGTACAAATCGCACAAAGAAGTTATCATGATATCGCTCAACCTTCTTTTTAGTCGATTCGATAATCAGGTTAAGACTCTCATTATCGAGGCTGTAGGATTCAGTCAGGACCGTCCCAATATTGGTTTTCATCTCCTGAACTTCATTCAGACTCATCTCTCTCCCTTCAATTGTATGGGGAATCTGGATATAAATAAATCTTCCGATCACACCACTTAGGAATACGGCCACCATACTCCAAAAGCTCACTGCAACCAGTCCACCAAATTTAAACGATGTATGGAAAAGAATCAGGATCGGGCCCAGGGTACAAAGAAAGATGTGGAATTCAAGCCAGTGCTTCAATAATCCGAACCGTGAGAGTACTCTCAATCGTTTCCTGGTAATGTAGAGGAGAACTCCGATAATGATACAAAGTGTCCCCAATATACCCAATCCATGTCCCCAGAAACCACCAGGTTTAAGGTCTTTGTAAGCATTATGAAAGAACCTCTCTTCAAGTGGAAGGCTGTAGTAGCTGAATCCGAAATATGAGAGAACAATTAGCGTAAACAGTACAATTATGACCAGGACAAAAATGTAGAATTTATGGCCGAATGACATGAGTAAACGAGTTAAAGTCTCAGTAAATATCTATCTTTGCAGGCTCAACCTTTCTAACATACAAATATATGAAGATTCATCGTAGTATATACGTCGGCTTGGTAGCAATTATTGCATTATTAACCGCATGTCATACAAATACCCGGGAGCGAGTAGAGAACCTCGCCCCAAATGTGAGCCAGGTCATTGCAGAAGAGGTCATCCAGACCGATAGTTATACTTATGTGCTGGTTTCCACCGAAGATCAGGAGTACTGGATAGCCGTTAGCAAAGCTCATGTTCAGAAAGGTGAAACCTATTTCTGGTCAGAAGGTATCGAGATGAATAATTTTGCCAGCAATGAACTTGGCAGGACATTTGAAAGTATTTATTTCGTCCAGGATTTTACCGATCAGCCAATCATCTCGCAAGGACAGATGCCTTCTTCCTCAATAGCAGGCAAACAGCCGATACCTGAGAAGACTGGCATTGACATTCAGCCTGCCGAAGGAGGTATCACCATTGCAGAATTATATTCAAACAGGAAATCCTATGAAGGAAAGACCGTAAAAATCAGGGGCAAAGTCGTAAAATTCTCCCCTTACATTATGGACCGGAACTGGGTTCACCTTCAGGACGGGACAAAAGATGGTGATTATTATGATCTTACCGTTACAACAAAGGCATTTATTAATGTTGACGATGAAGTAACATTTGAAG
The DNA here is from genome assembly GCA_014382125.1 of Bacteroidota bacterium. Classification (GTDB taxonomy): domain Bacteria; phylum Bacteroidota; class Bacteroidia; order Bacteroidales; family FEN-979; genus QYOJ01. The sequence goes on from JACNKI010000090.1 coordinate 18,078, forward strand.
GTGTTGTTGCATTGGACAAAGACTTTGGCGCTGGTTATGTTTACAAAGTGATCCTTGAGAATGCTGAGATCAAGTAATCAATTCTGGTGAACAGGTCTTCTTCTCTCAGAGGTACGAAACATCCACGATGAAAAAGCTGTTATTTCTCTTTTGGATGACATCCTTTATTTTCCTCGCCTGCAAAAAAAACGACATCCCTGACCTCGATTTCAGACAGGAGATGCGGGCTTTTATCGAAGAGATCTCAGACTACGCAGAGAATTTTCACCCTGGTTTTATCGTGATTCCACAAAACGCGCAGGAACTTGTCTCATTGGATGGTGATGCAACCGGAGCGCCAGCCACAACCTATTTGCAAGCCATTGAAGGGCAAGCGAGGGAAGATCTTAATTACGGCTACCATGGTGACGGTAACCCCACCCCTACAACAGTAAGAAAATATATGGAAGGATATCTCGATATAATTAAAGCTAAAGATAAGGTGATCCTTGTAACTGATTATTGTTCAGTATATTCTGATATTCAAAATTCCTATGATCAAAATGCACTGAAGGGGTACATTTCGTTTGCTGCCGTTCATCGCGAGTTGGATAATATCCCGGTTTTTCCGGATCCGA
>JACNKI010000058.1 GCA_014382125.1 Bacteroidota bacterium
GAAGTTTTTCCTGAATGGCAGGAATCAAAACGAGTTCTCCTTTGGTCAACAGCTCTTCGTACTTATCACCTTGTATTTTACATGATCCCCCCACACACAAATAGATGATAAAAGAATCCAGATAGATTAGGTCTTTTTCAAGAGGTTTGGTAAAATTCAGAATATTTGTTGTGAATGCGTTGCAATTAACCAGACCAGCTGTTTCGTTTTCAACCTTTGGATACAGAGTCCGGTAACTCTCCTGCACCTTGAAATCAATTGCTTCCAGAGCCTCTTCGGTATGAAGTTCACGTGATTCCCCTTCGCTGTCGACCCGGTCCCAGTCATAAATACGATACGTTGTATCGGAGGTTTGCTGGATTTCAGCAAGCAAGATGCCGGGACCCAGAGCATGCACACGTCCGGCAGGGATAAAGAAAACATCTCCACGGTGAACCTGCTCCACATTCAAGATCTTCTTAAGTCGTTTCTGATTCAGGTGATCAAGGTATCTCTTTTGGTTTACCTCTTGATCAAATCCACTGATCAGCTCAGCACCCTTGTCGGCGTCCATAATATACCACATCTCTGTCTTCCCGTTGCCGATCTTCCGTTTTGCGGCCAGTGCATCATCGGGATGGACCTGGATGGAGAGCCAGTCGTTTGAATCGATGAACTTAATTAGAATGGGAAACTGATCTTTGCATCTATCGAATGCTTTTTCCCCAACCAGGTCATCCATATAAATTTCAACCAGTTCGTTTAGCTCATTTCCCTTGAGAAAGCCATTTGAAACAACGGTTTGTGATCCCTGCACACCGGATAATACCCAGGCTTCCCCGCAATTAGGCAACGGGGAGAAATCCAAACCCAGATCGGTCCTGATCTTTTGTCCTCCCCATACCTTCTCTTTGAAGAGCGGAGTAAACTTGAGGGGGTATAACATTCTCATTCGAAATATCTAATTATCAAGATTAAAAAGTAATTTTGTGTGCAAACAGATATACAAAGTTACGACATTTCGTCACATCATGACGGCATCTGTTCCATACCTTAATAAACTGCAGGATCTTAGAAAAGAACTCCATAGATATCCCGAATATTCTGGCCAGGAAAAGGAGACTGCTGTCAGGGTGTTGAAATTCTGTAACCGGTTTGAACCGGATAGCGTAATTGAGAAGCTGGGGGGGCATGGTTTTGCACTCGTTTTTGAGGGATCACACGACGGCAAAACACTGATGTTGAGAGCTGAACTGGATGCTCTCCCAGTCCATGAATCTCAGGAAATCCGACACCACTCTCTGGTTAAAGACATTTCACACAAATGTGGTCACGATGGTCACATGGTCATTCTCTGCGGAGTAGCCGGAATATTGCACCAACAGAGACCTGAAGCAGGTCGGGTCGTATTACTTTTTGAACCGGCAGAGGAGTCGGGAAAAGGGGCGAAGGCGGTGATAATGGACCCGAAGTTCCAGAAAATCAAACCCGACTATGTTTTTGCCCTCCATAATGTTCCGGGTTTTCCTCTGGGAGCAGTGGTGCTGAAAAGCAATATCATGGCGGTTGCTTCGCAGGGTCTCTTTGTCCGTTTGAAAGGACGTGCATCTCATGCTGCCTATCCTGACCAGGGGATATCACCCCTGCCTGCCTTAATTGAATTGCAACGTGTTCTGCCGCAACTTCCCGATACGATCGGGGAGCTTGGTGATCAAACCCGGGTAACGATCACATACAGCAGGCTGGGACATTTCTCGTTCGGCACCTCTCCCGGTAATGCAGAACTGGCGGCCACAATACGTGCAAAACAGGATACGGATATCGAACTTATGAAAGCGAAGATCGTCCCAATGATTCGCGATATCGGAAACAACTATTCTCTCGATACGATCATTCAGTGGTATGAGCGGTTTGACGCTACCGTCAACGATCAGAAAGCTGTCGGTATCATCCAGGCAGCCGCGAGAACATGTAAATATCCTCTGGTAGAAATGAATGAACCGTTCTGGTGGTCAGAAGATTTTGGACAGTTTACAGAACGTTTTCCCGGTGCTATATTCGGACTTGGAGCAGGAGAGAACCATTCCGATCTCCACACACCTAACTATGATTTTCCTGATGAGATCATCTTACCCGGCATCCACATTTTCCATGAAATCATCAATCAAATGAACCGTTGATATAACCTTTTTACCCCTTCCCGGATTAATGTGCAAATGGAACACAGATGACACAGATAAAACGCTGGTTCGCGCGGATTAAATTTTATATGATTGAATTAAGGAAACATGGTTTTAAGTGTACCAGGCAACAGAGAATTGAAGTTTATTACGCTCATCGAAAAGTGGGAGAATATTACGCTGATATAGTTGTTAATAATTCCGTAATTTTGGAACTCAAAGCAGCAGAAGCTCTATGGATTGAGCATGAGAACCAATTGGTCAATTACTTGCGGGCTACAAGCTGTGAGGTAGGCCTAATTTGTGTCATCTGTGTTCCAATAATATCATTATGATCATCATCGGGATAACGGGAACTCTCGGAGCCGGAAAAGGTACCATCGTTGACTACTTAGTCGAGAAAAAAGACTTTGCCAACTTTTCTGTCCGGAATTTCCTGCTTGAGAAGATCAGGGAACTCGGCATGCCTGAGAACCGCGACAGCATGTACAACCTCGCTAACGAACTTCGGGCTAAACATGGCCCATCATATATAGTTGACCAACTTTTTGAACAAGCCAAGCAAACAGCAATAAACAGCATCATTGAAAGCATCCGAACTACGGGTGAGATTGCTTCACTCCGGCAGAAAGGAACCTTCTATCTCTTCGCTGTGGATGCAGATCCACGTATCAGATATGATCGGATTCAATTGCGGAAGTCTGAAACCGATTCGGTTTCGTTTGAAATATTCAGGCAAAACGAGCAACGGGAATCCATATCTTCCGACCCCGGTATCCAGAATCTCAAAGCCTGTATCCGGGAAGCCGATTACTTGATCATGAATAATGGAACGATTGACGAATTACATATCCAACTAGATACCGTTCTCAATCAGATAAATGTATTATACGTATGACTGAAGAAAAATATATCAGACCATCATGGGATGAGTACTTTATGGAAGTTGCCAATGCTGTGGCCAAACGGGCTACCTGCGATCGGGGCAGGAGCGGGTGTGTCATCGCACGCGATAAGCAGATCCTCGTAACAGGATATGTTGGAAGTCCGAGAGGATTACCGCATTGTGATGATGTAGAGCATCTCCTGAAACTTGTTACTCATGAGGATGGACGTGTCTCCCAACATTGCATGCGTACCGTCCATGCTGAGCAAAATGCGATCTGTCAGGCTGCACGTCTGGGCATTTCGCTCGAAGGTGCCACCCTCTATTGTCGCATGACTCCGTGCCGTACCTGTGCCATGCTGATCATCAACTGCGGAATCGTCAGGGTTGTGTGTGAACGAAAATACCATGACGGGAAAGACTCAGAGGAGATGTTTGAACAGGCAGGCGTGAAATTGGAGTTTGTGAACGAAGAGGTGCAGCAGTACGAGTAGCAGTAAATTGCTATCTTTATAGCCCAATCAGGATTGCTGCCGGGAT